>NZ_WQNP01000060.1:0-58513 GCF_018783905.1 Ruminococcus sp. MCC718 | reverse complement strand
CGTCTGCACATTGCCAAAAGCTCCTGGCCTGCCAGTGAGTGCTTAAGCGAAAAGCTTTCTCAAGCCAAAATACAGAACATGAAAAAGCAGAAGTAAAGTAACGAAAATTTGCCGCCGTCACTGTGCCTCTGCTTTTTTACTATCTTGATGCGGAATGTTTTGATTCTAAAAACTTTCTGCGTACACCAGCGTGGCAAAAGGCTGTTTCCTGCCAGCGTGTAAAATATGATATGAAGTGTTTTAAAAAACTATGGCTGTTCAAGAAAGTATGGCAATGTGCAAAATGAACAATTCCCAAGAAGGCACTTTTACGTGCCCTTCGGGGAATTCGTTCATTTGCACATGCAATACTGTTCATTTGCAAACAGTATTTTAAAATGTGCGGCATTTCCATTCCTTACATCTGCCAGGAAACCAACGGTAAATTTTTATTCCGGTAAAAACAGTTTTGTGGAGTCGTTTCCGTCAGAAGCGGAATTATTGCTGCCATCACTGCTGCTTCCGTCTGAACTTGTCTCAGAGGAAGTTTCGCTCTCGGAAGAAGTCTCGCTTTCAGAGGAAGCGGTTGTATTTCCATCTGAGCCGGATGTGCTGTTTGAATCCGTGGTATTTGCGGAGTCAGATGTACTGTTTGCATCGGAATTATCTCCGGAAATGCTGTTTCCGATCTGATTGCTCAGTTCTTTGACTTTTTCTTCGATTCTGGTCTTCTCACTGTCTTCGGCCGGTGTCGGCTGATAGTTGTTGAATGTGCTGTCGGAAGAAATCGTGCAAGGAATGATGGAATTCGTTGTTTGGGTCAGCTCTTTGCCTGCACTGAAAGTAAAGGTCGGCTGGAAAATAACGGTATCCATGTCGTCCGGGTACATATTTACACCATCGCAGAAGCTTCCCAGGCTGTAGAAGATCGTTCTTCCATTATAAACTTCCATACCCTGCAGAACGTGAGGATTATGTCCGACTACCAGATCTGCCCCTGCATCAATCGCTGCGTGTGCCAGTGTTGTCTGGTCGCTGTCTGGTGTTGTCTCGCCGTTCGCTCCCCAGTGGAAATTTACGATGATCAGGTTTGCACCCTGTTCTTTTACCGCATTGATATCATTTGTCAGCTGTGTCCTGCATTCACTTACCTGTTTGTCAATGGCAGATATACCGACAAGTCCGACCTTGATGCCTTTGATCTCAAGAACAGAGGTATCGTCGTTGCCAAAAGTCGTGATCCCTGCATCTTTCAGAGTGGTCTGTGTTTCGGTCAGACCGGCGGTTCCGTAATCTTCGGTGTGATCGTTGGCAAGGTTGACAGCCTCGATCGAACTGTTAGAGAGTGCGGAAACATAGGAAGGATCTCCTTTATAAACATCGCTCTTGCTGGCTGAATTCTCAGCGGTTGTCAGTGCACCTTCCAGGTTGATAATGGAAAGATCATCCCCTTCCAGGTAAGATTTCACATTCTGGAAGAAATAATCAATACCATATACGGACTGATAAGCATCAAAATTGTTGTACTGGTCAGAATCCGGAGCAGAGCCAAGAGTGCAGTCACCCATCAGGCTGATCGTGATGCTTGTCTCAGCAGCAAGTGTTTCTTTCGGTGTGGCAGACTCGGTTCCGGTCTCGGACTGAGCTTCGGTTGATAACGTTTCTTTTTCTGCTTTTTTGTGTTCACTGACTGGCGGTATTTTATCAAAAGCCAGCAGTAAAAAAATCAGGGCGGCACAGGCGAAAACACCGAAAAAAGCGATGTTTAGGTACAGCTGCTGCTGTTTGTTACTGCCCCTGTCAGCATTGTGGTTTAATTTGTTTTTATCCATGACTTTGCCCCTTCTGAAAACTTAGTAACTCCCATGGCTGGTTGCTCTATGGTGATTATAGAGGAAAAACAAGAAAAAGTAAACCGTGAAAAAAGAGTGAAAGCAGTTCTTTTTACAAAAGAGCAGAGATTCTTCTTTGATGCCATGAAAAAAGTAATGGGAGTTAAAACAGGAAGGCAGTAGAAAATATATAGGTGTCTTGACACGTGCAAAGACCAGTAGTATAATGTCGCTCATGGCAAAACAAATCCGTGACAGGAAAGAGGTATAAGAAAATGAATGAATATTATGATGCCATTATTGTAGGTACCGGAGCGGCAGGTCTTTACTGTGCCCTGAATCTTCCAAAAAGAAAAAAAATTCTGATGCTTACAAAGCAGGGGGCGGATCTGTCAGATTCGTTTCTGGCACAGGGCGGTATCTGCATGCTGCGTGGTGAAGATGATTATGAGGACTATTTTGAAGACACCATGCGTGCAGGGCATTATGAAAATAATAAAAGAGCGGTCAATCTGATGATCCGAAGTTCCAACGATATCATCCGTGATCTGCTGTGGAGAAATGTAGATTTTGTGCGTGCAGAGGATGGCGAGCTTGCATTTACAAGAGAAGGTGCACACTCCAGACCAAGAATCCTCTTCCATGAGGACATTACCGGAAAAGAGATTACGCAGACGCTTCTGGATCAGGTAAAGACAAAAGAAAATATTGAAATCTGTGAGTATATGACAATGGTAGATATCATATCGAAAGACAATATCTGCGGCGGTGTGATTGCAATGGATGCAAAAAATAATGTTTATCCGATCCGTTCCCAGTTTGTTGTGCTGGCGTGCGGTGGTATCGGGGGTCTTTTCCAGAATTCTACCAACTATCCGCATATTGCCGGAGACGGACTTGGTATTGCAATGAAACATCAGGTGAAATTAGAGCATCTGGATTACATACAGATCCATCCGACAACTTTATTTTCACATAAACCGGGAAGACGTTTCCTGATTTCAGAATCTGTCCGTGGCGAAGGTGCACTTCTTTATGACAAAAACGGTCAGCGTTTTACGAATGAACTGCAGCCAAGGGATCTGCTCAGTCAGGCGATTTTTGAGCAGATGGAAAAGGACGGTACTGATTTTGTATGGGAAGATATGCGTCCGCTGGGTGAAAAAACGATCATGCAGCATTTCCCGAACATTTATCAGCACTGTATTGAGGAAGGATTTGATCCGAGAAAAGAGCCGATTCCGGTTGTTCCGGCACAGCACTATTTTATGGGAGGTATCCAGGCAGATTTGAGCAGCCGGACTTCCATGCGTGGACTCTATGCCTGCGGTGAGACAAGCTGCAATGGTGTCCATGGAAAGAACCGTCTGGCAAGCAATTCGCTTCTGGAATCTCTGGTCTTTGCAAGACGGGCAGCAGATGATATGATATTTGGAGAAGCACCGGAGATGTGCAGACCGGACCGACTGGATCTGAATCAATATGAAGACCAGAATGTAATTTTGGAAGGGTATCATAAACAAGTGCTGAATGAGATAGAGAGGATGAAAAAAGCAAATGAATAGTATAACTATGAAAATGCAGGCGGATCAGCTGATCCGTATGGCACTGCAGGAAGATATCACAAGTGAAGACGTTTCTACAAATGCAGTTATGCCGACCGAGGTAAAAGGAACGGTAGATCTGATCGCAAAAGAAGACGGAATTATCGCCGGACTGGATGTCTATGCAAGAGTTTTTCAGATGTTGGATGAGAAAACGGAAATTGATTTTAAATGCAAAGACGGTGATGAGGTAAAAAAAGGTGAGCTGATGGCAACGCTTACCGGAGACATCCGTGTACTGTTATCCGGAGAACGTGTGGCACTGAATTATCTGCAGAGAATGAGCGGAATTGCCACTTATACAAGACAGGTCGCAAAACTTCTGGAAGGAAGCAAAGTAACACTTCTGGATACCAGAAAAACGACGCCAAACTGCCGTGTATTTGAAAAATATGCAGTGCGTGTGGGCGGAGGATGCAACCACAGATACAACTTATCAGACGGTGTACTTCTGAAAGATAATCACATCGGTGCAGCCGGAAGCATCACAAAAGCAATCACAATGGCAAAAGAATATGCTCCGTTTGTACGCAAAATCGAGATTGAAGTAGAAACCCTGGAGCAGGTAAAAGAAGCGGTGGAGGCCGGAGCAGATATTATCATGCTCGACAACATGACACCGGAAGTGATGAAACAGGCTGTGGAACTGATCGATGGAAGAGCACAGACGGAATGCTCCGGAAACATTACAAAAGAAAATATTGCACGCATCCGTGAAATCGGAGTTGATTTCGTATCCAGCGGAGCGTTGACACACTCTGCTCCGATTCTGGACATTTCCATGAAGAACCTTCATGCAGTCTGAAAGGAGTTGGGACTATGAATACTGCGGAAAGACGAAATGAAATTTTAAACTTTCTTCAGAATGCAGATGAACCGGTTGCTGCAAGAAAACTGGCGAGCCAGTTTGGAGTCAGCCGCCAGGTGATCGTGCAGGATATGGCAGTGATTCGTGCAGCGACTCCGGGAATTTTATCAACAACAAGAGGATATGTGATACAGCAGGACAGCAGCTGCGTCCGTGAATTTAAAGTTCGTCATGAATCGGATCAGACAGCAGAAGAAATGAATCTGATCGTGGACTGTGGCGGCAGGATCTGCAATATCAGTATCAGCCACAGAGTCTATGGAAGAGTCAGTGCAGAAATGGATATCAGGTCAAGACAGGATGTAAATGAATTTATTACCGCATTGAACAACAGTAATTCCAGTGCACTGAGTAATGCAACATCCGGTTATCACTATCATCTGGTTGAAGCAGCAAGCGAAGAGAGACTGGATCTGATCGAAGAACAACTGAAAAAAGCAGGACTCCTGGCACCGCTTCAGCCATGGGAGCAGAATACAAAACAGGAAGGAAACGAAGAATGACAATAGCAGAAATTCAGCAGGAGATCCTGCGTATGAAAAAAGAACAGGATGTATGTATTCTGGCTCATGCTTATCAAGGTCAGGAAATTCTGGAAGTAGCAGATTATATGGGAGATTCTTACGGACTGAGCGTACAGGCATCCAAAAGCAAATGCAGCGGCGTGATCATGTGCGGTGTGCGTTTTATGGCCGAGACCTGTAAAATTTTAAGCCCGGATAAAAAAGTATGGTTGCCAAACCCTGCAGCCGGATGCCCGATGGCAGAACAGCTTGATCTGGAAGGTCTTCGCACCCTAAAAGCAGAATATCCGGACTATACGGTTGTGGCGTATATCAATACAACATCAGAACTCAAGACAGAATGTGATGTATGCGTGACTTCTTCTTCAGCAGTGGAAATCTGCAGTCATCTGGAAAACGACAAAATCCTGTTTATTCCAGATCCGAACCTGGGACGCTATGTAGCGGAACAGCTTCCGGAAAAAACCTTTGCTTTTTATAAAGGTGGCTGCCCGCGTCATATCGTAGTCAGTGCAAAAGATGTCGAAAAAGCAAGGGCAGATCACCCGGATGCACTGCTTCTGGTCCATCCGGAATGCCGTCAGGAAGTTGTCGAAAAAGCAGATTATGTCGGATCTACCACAGGGATCATGGATTTTGCAAAGAAATCCGATAAAGAAGAATTTATCATCGGAACAGAGAACAGCATTGTAGAACACCTTCAGTTTGCCTGTCCGGATAAAAAATTCTATCCGCTGGCAGTTCCGCTCACCTGCATGAACATGAAGATCACAACACTTATGGATGTCTATAACTGCCTGAAAGGAAGAGGCGGCGAAGAGATCCACCTTCCGCAGAACGTGCTCGAAGGAGCAGGAAGATGTATCAACCGCATGGTAGAGCTTGGTGGCTGATGGGGTAAAATCCGAAGTAAAACTTGACAAAACAGCGGATTCACGATATAGTAACTTAGACCACGCAGCCGGGGAGATAGCGGTGCCCTGTACCTGCAATCCGCTACAGCAGGGGTGATACCAATCCGAGGGTTTTTAGCTGCAAAGCTGCCTTCTATAAGTGGTGATGACGTTTGGGTCTCGTGCAACAGAAATCTGTGAACCGTGTCAGGGCAGGAATGCAGCAGCACTAAGCAGAACCTTTTGTGTGACGCGAGGGTGCCTGGATTGAGCTAACTGTGGGAGTAACGTTTGTGGCGGAAGTTCAAAGTGCGGTGCGTGGTAAAAAAATGCAAGCAAATAAAATAAGAAAAAATTCATGATTATATAAAAAAGACATACAAAACAGAAAAATCCTGCGATGTATGTCTTTTTATTATGCCAACACCTGATCGGCTGATAAAATTGCAAAGCCTCACATACGTTCGGTCTGGATACGACCCGGGTAAGAGAAAATTTAGCGGATTGCGTTTACAAGTGCCTTAATATAAGAAGGATCTGTTCCGCAGCATCCGCCGACCATGGAGGCACCAAGGTCAACAAGACGTTTCATGCTTTTGCCGAAATACTCCGGTGTCATATCATAAACAGCAATTCCCTGATCGTTGATCGTCGGCATACCGGCATTTGGTTTGGCGATGACCGGAACAGAGAGACTGCCGGCAAGATTCTGGATAATATTTTCGAGCTGATCAGGGCCTGTAGAACAATTGATACCGACCGCATCTGCACCCATCTCTTCGAGCATCGGTGCTGTCTCGAAAATATTTCCGCCAAAGAAAAGACTGCCGTCAGCCTGCATGGTCAGAGAACAGAGAATCGGAAGGTCGCAGACAGCATGTGCGGCATCGATCACTGCCATGGTTTCGTCTGCACCGATCATCGTCTCAGCGATCAGCAGATCCACGCCTGCATCCACCAGAGCGGTGATCTGTTCCTCATAGGCAGAAAGAAGCTCATCGTATTCTGCATCCATTTTGCTGGTCGTGGTGATATCTCCGGCGATCAGAGCCTTTCCTTGTACGGCTTCTTTTGAGAGAGCAACAAGGGCGTGGTTATAATGATCTACCTGATCAGAAAGACCGTGATTTGCCAGAGAGATGCGGTTTGCAGCGAAAGTAGGAGCATAGATGATCTGAGATCCTGCTTCTGCATAGGCTCTCTGAAGCTGGATGATCGTATCCGGATGTTCCAGAACCCATTTTTCGGTACATACACCTTTTGGCATACCGGCTTTCATGAGATTAGAGCCGGTCGCACCGTCCAGAATTACAGGTCCATGTTCAAAAAGTTTCTTAAAATCCTGTTTCTGCATAGATTTTCCTCCATTATACAAGAAAAAGCACTGTGAATAGAACGAGCCGTACAGTACTTTTTTGTATAAACTTATATTAATTTGAATAGTTAGCGGAGACGGAGGGATTTGAACCCTCGTGCCCCGGAGGACAACCTGATTTCGAGTCAGGCGCGTTACGGCCACTTCGCTACGTCTCCATGCGAATACGCATTTCATTATAAATGCAGCGGAAAAAATAGTCAAGCCGGAAAAAGAACAGAGAATGTATTTTTGTATGAAAAAAGTGCATAAACTGTAATAAATAAAAGCACAATGGTGAAAACTATAATATGAATAATCTCTGGATAGGAATGATACTGCTTGGGATCGTCTATGGGGCAGTCACGGGAAATATGCAGGCAGTGACAGATGCGGCATTTGCATCGGCAAAAGATGCCGTGACGCTGTGCATCACCATGACCGGAATGATGGCACTCTGGGTTGGCGTGATGGAAATAGCCAGAGGAGCCGGGCTGATCAGAAAATGGTCCGAAAAATTAAAGCCGTTTATCCATTTTCTTTTCCCGGGGATTCCAAAAGGACATAAGGTACAGGAATATATCGCGGCAAATATGATCGCAAATATTCTCGGGCTTGGATCAGCGGCAACGCCGGCGGGATTAAAAGCGATGGAAGAACTGGCAGAAATAAAAAAAGAAAAAGGTCTGCCCGAAGAAGTCGCAAGCAATGAGATGTGTACCTTCCTGATCTTAAATATTTCTTCCCTTCAGCTGATACCGGTCAGCGTGATCGCCTATCGCAGTCAGTACGGAAGCAGCAATCCCTCTGCCATCACCGGAGCGGCTATCGCAGCAACGCTGGTAAGCACGGCAACGGCGGTTATTTTCTGCAAAATAAAAGAAAAAATGACAAAAGATACTTTTTGACAGTGTTATCCTGTAATAACAATCTTGAAAAAACAGGATGATTATAATATACTTAGAACCAAGGGTTAAAAGGAAAGCAGATAACTGCACTTCAGAAAACAACGGAGATAGCATATGAAGAAAAGAAATTTTCTCTCATGTCTTCTTATCATCGCCGTAGTACTTGCAACCATTTCTCCGACTGTTCTGTTTGCGGCAGAAGATATTGCCCAGGATGAACAGGTGTATGATGAGACGTACACAGAAGAGACGGAGGAATATGTAGAAGAAACTCCAGAGGCATATGATTGGACGATAGAGACAAATGAATTGAAAAAATGGCCCCAGGGTCCCCGGGTAGAAGCAGAAGGTGCAACTGTCATGGATCTGGATACAGGGGCATTTCTTTACAGCAAAAACGCAGAAGCAAAACTGTATCCGGCGAGCATCACCAAGATCATGACGATGCTGGTCGCCCTGGAACACATCAGTGACAGTGACCTGGATACAAAAGTGAAAGCATCTGAGAGTGCACTTGCTCCGATCGATTCGGACAGCAGCCAGATCTGGCTGTCCGTCGGGGAGAAAATCACAGTCCGTTCTGCCCTGTATGCGATCATGCTGGCATCTGCAAACGATGCGGCAAATGTGATCGCAGAGTACGTCGGCGGATCGATGGACAATTTTGTGAAGATGATGAATGACAAGGCAAAAGAGCTTGGCTGCGTCAACACCCACTTTGTCAATCCGCATGGTCTGCACAACAAAAAACATTATACCTGTGCCCACGATATGGCACTGATTGCTCAGGCAGCCTTTCAGATTCCGCTGTTCCGGAAAATAACAAAAACAGTCGAATACAAAATCCCGAAAACAAAATATATGAAAGAAGACCGCTGGCTGGTAAATCACCAGAAAATGCTCTATGAAGACGGTGAGTTTACTTACAAAAACTGCGAGGGCGGCAAGACGGGATTTACGGACGAAGCGTGGAACACGCTCGTTACTTATGCAAAGAAAGACGGCAAGACGCTGGTGTGTGTTGAGCTTCGCGTCAATGGTTCCTGGAAAACCTTTAATGAATCTGCGGAACTTTTAGATTACGGGTTCGACAAATTCCGCCACGAAGAGGTCGATGCGGCTCTTGATACGACAACACTCGGACAGCTGGCAGGTATCTGTCATTTCGGCACAGCATCCGTTCTGGATCAGAAAGAAGCCGGTATCCGGGCGGTCGAAGGGAAAAGTACCGTAAGCGTTACGATACCGAAAAAACTAAAAACGGACAAGCTGAAGCGAGGTTTCTGTGACGGAAACAAGATTGTTTACAGTTATCAGGGCTGGGAAGTCGGAGAGGAAACCTTAAAGTTTAACAATCCGGCATTTGAGGTGAAAAAGACAGAAATTTCAGATGCGACACTGCAGGGTCAGACAGACACAAATGGCAGTGAAACAGAGACAGCGGGAAGTACAGAAGCACCGGAAAAAGATGCATCTAGCAGCAAAGGGTTTGAAGAGAAAGTTGATGAATTTATGGATAATATAACATTTGGATTCCTGAATATATGGACATCCTTCAACGGTTGGGTAGATCAGCACGAAATGCTGTCTGCGACGGTAGGGATGATCCTGATCCTGCTTATGATCCCGCTTATCGTCATCGCTTACATGCGTGACAAAAACGATAAGCTGGCAAGGAAAGAACGCGAGCAGGACAAAGAACAGCGCAGAAAGATAGAAGAAAATATAGACAGCAAATCTTTCCAGGAGATCGAGTCAGAGATTCGTTCAGAACTTGAGAAAGAGGAACGCAGAAAGCGAGAAGCCGAAGAAGAAGAGAAGCGATTACGGGAAATGGAAGAGCTGATCGACCGGCAGAAAGCAAAAGAAGCACAGGAAACAAAAGAAACAAAAGAAATAAAACCAACAGAAAAACCCGAAGAAGAGATCCTGCCGGCAGAACAGCCAAAAACAGAGGATCTGAAAAAAGAAGAGGAGGATTAAAAAGAGTATGAACTGGGTAGCACCGATCAAGGATGATACAACACTTGAAAAATTT
Source organism: Ruminococcus sp. MCC718 (assembly GCF_018783905.1). Taxonomy (NCBI): domain Bacteria; kingdom Bacillati; phylum Bacillota; class Clostridia; order Eubacteriales; family Oscillospiraceae; genus Ruminococcus; species Ruminococcus sp. MCC718. The sequence goes on along the minus strand of NZ_WQNP01000060.1, from coordinate 48,513 downwards.
AAACAGAAATTAAGAGAGGTAGATGACAAGTACTATATTTTATTTGAGATAGGAGTGGGGACCGGTCTGCAGCTTCAGGAGATCCTGAAATTCCGCAACAAAGACATCAGGGATAAAGACAGCATTGAAGCAAGTATCGGAACAAAAAATATCAAACGTACTTTTCAGATTCCGCAGGAACTCAAAGAGATCATCAGCCAGTATACAGAAGGCAAAGATCCGGAGGCTTATCTGATCCTCGGACATTCCGGTTCACCGGCACCGCTTTCCAGAGAACAGGCTTACCGCGTATTTAAAAACGTCGGAAAGAGCATGGGACTGAATGCGATCGGTGCACAGACGATGCGTAAAACCTTTGCATGGAGATATTACAAAGAGACAAACGATATTTACTATATCCAGAATCTTCTGAACCATGCATCACCATCGATCACTTACCGTTATATCGGAGAAAAACCAAACGTAGAAGTTGTTCTGAAAAAGATGACCCCGGAAGAAAATGAGAGAAGCCGTTACATGCTCTACAAAGACAATGCAGGAAAGAACCGTATCCATGCACTGACAGAAGAGCTGATACATATCGAAAGAGAGCTGGATAATCCGACCAATAACGACGCTTTCTACGGCAGAGTAGACTGTCTGCTCGCTGAGCTGGAAGAGCTGATGGATAACTTCAAGAACACAAAATAAAAACAGGAGAAAAAATATGGCAAAGCTCTCCCTTAGGCATGTCAGCAAACGGTATCCAAATGGATTTTGGGCGGTAAAAGATTTTAATCTCGAAATGGAAGACGGAGAGTTTGTGATACTTACCGGTTCTCCGAAATGCGGAAAATCCACCGTTCTTCGTATGATCGCCGGAGCAGAAGATGTGACGGAAGGCATCCTGGAACTGGACGGAAAACCGATCAATGACGTCGAACCAAAAGACCGGGAGATTGCCATGGTTTTTCAGTATTACAGTCTGTATAAAAATATGACCGTTTACGATAATCTTTCGTTTGGAATGAAACTGAAAAAATGTTCCACGGAGCAGATCGAAGCGGCTGTAAAAGAAGCAGCAGATATGCTGGGACTGGAAGAACTGTTAAACCGCAGGCTGAAGATTCTCTCAGAAGGACAGAAAAAGAGGGTGGCTCTTGGCAGGGCGATCATCCGCAAACCCAAACTTTTTCTGTTTGATGAGCCTTTAAATGGTCTGGACGAAAAAGTTCAGGTTCAGATCCGGACAGAAATAGAAAAATTACATGAAAGATACGGCACAACCATACTTTATGCTGCACATGATAAAGATGAAGCAAAGAAGTTTGATGCCGAAAACAATCGCATCTTGCTTTTTTAGCCGGATGCGATTATACTTTACCTATGCGGGCAAAAGACAGAATTCTGCCCGTTTCGTGAATAAGATTTGAATTTTCAGGAGGTAGAACATGGTCAAGTTATATGACGGCGGGGTTTATCTGGTAAACGGCACCGAGATCGTGGAAGATAACCATGATGCAGAAGCAATACTGAAACAAAAAATGGGCGATGGTGTTCCTTCAAAAGCAGAGGCTGCGAAGAATACAATCGCTTATAATATATTACAGGAACACAACACATCCGGTAATATGGATAAATTAAAGATTAAGTTCGACAAACTGACATCTCACGATATCACGTTTGTAGGAATCATTCAGACAGCAAGAGCGTCAGGACTGGAGAAATTCCCGATCCCTTATGTACTGACAAACTGCCATAACAGCCTCTGTGCAGTAGGCGGAACGATCAACGAGGATGACCATATGTTCGGACTTACCTGTGCGAAAAAATACGGTGGAATCTATGTACCGCCTCATCAGGCAGTTATCCATCAGTTCGCAAGAGAAATGCTGGCAGGCGGCGGAAAGATGATCCTCGGATCAGACTCCCACACACGTTACGGTGCACTGGGAACCATGGCGATGGGCGAAGGCGGACCGGAGCTTGTAAAACAGCTGCTCTCTAAAACTTACGATATCAATATGCCGGGTGTGGTAGCGATTTATCTGGACGGTGAGCCGATGAAAGGTGTCGGTCCTCAGGACGTTGCTCTGGCGATCATCGGAGCTGTCTTTGAAAATGGCTATGTAAAGAATAAAGTCATGGAATTTGTCGGACCGGGCGTAGAGAAACTGAGTGCAGATTTTCGTATCGGTGTGGATGTTATGACAACCGAAACGACCTGCCTGTCCTCCATCTGGAGAACCGATGATGACAAGATCAGAGATTTCTATGATATCCATGGCAGAAGTGAAGATTATAAAGCACTGAATCCGGGTGCAGTTACATACTATGACGGCATGGTTTATGTAAACTTAAGCGAGATACGTCCGATGATTGCGATGCCGTTCCATCCAAGCAACACCTACACCATCGACGAGCTGAATGCAAACCTGATGGATATTCTGGACGATGTAGAGAAAAAAGCAAAAGTCAGCCTTGGCGGAGCAGTAGAATATTCTCTGAAAGATAAAGTACATAACGGCAAACTCTATGTAGAGCAGGGAATCATCGCAGGATGTGCAGGCGGCGGATTTGAAAACATCTGTGCGGCAGCCGATATCCTGAAAGGTTCCAACATCGGAGCAGATGCCTTTACGTTAAGCGTATACCCGGCAAGTACTCCTATCTATGTAGAATTGGCAAGAAACGGCAGACTGGCAGATCTGATGGCAGCAGGTGCGATCGTGAAGACAGCATTCTGCGGACCATGTTTCGGAGCAGGTGATACACCGGCAAACAATGCCCTGAGTATCCGTCACTCTACACGTAACTTCCCGAACCGTGAAGGAAGCAAACTGCAGAATGGCCAGATTTCTTCCGTAGCACTGATGGATGCACGTTCCATCGCAGCTACTGCAGCAAACAAAGGATACCTGACTGCGGCTACCGATGTGGACGTAGATTTCAGCAATCCAAAATATTACTTCGACAGTTCTATTTACGCAAACCGTGTATTTGACAGCAAGGGCGTGGCAGATCCGGATCAGGAGATCCAGTTTGGTCCGAACATCAAAGACTGGCCGGAAATGGCACCGCTGGCAGAAAATATGGTATTGAAAGTCGTATCCGAGATCCACGATCCGGTTACTACAACCGACGAGCTGATTCCATCCGGAGAGACATCTTCCTATCGTTCCAACCCGCTTGGACTGGCAGAATTTGCACTCTCCAGAAAAGATCCGGCATATGTAGGACGTGCAAAAGAAATACAGAAAGCAGAAAAAGCCCGCGAAGCCGGAAACTGTCCATGTGAAGCTTTTGATGAACTCAAACCGGTCTGGGATGAGATCAAAAAAGCATATCCGGATATGAACAGTGAAAATACCTGTATCGGAAGCACGATATTCGCAGTAAAACCGGGAGATGGTTCCGCACGTGAGCAGGCTGCATCCTGTCAGAAAGTACTGGGCGGCTGGGCAAACATCGCAAACGAATATGCGACAAAGAGATACCGCTCCAACCTGATCAACTGGGGTATGCTTCCATTTATCATTGACAAAGGGGAGCTTCCGTTTGCAAACGGCGATTACCTGTTTATCCCGAACGTAAAACAGGCAGTCAAAGACAAAGCAAAAGAAATGAAAGCTTATGTTGTCGGAGATGGATTAAAAGAAATCACCCTGAAAATGGATGAGCTGACGGATGATGAAAGAACGATTATCCTCAAAGGATGTCTGATCAACTACTACAGAGATTCTTCAGAAGAATAAAAAATAAAGAGGTTAAGATTAAAAAGGTGTCATACGAATTCGTACTTCGTACGCTTACCCTGGCATCTAAAATAAAAAGGACGGCAGATTTTAAATTTGCCGTCCTTTTTATGAAAATGATGTTGGGGGCAAAAAATTTTGCATCATTGCAACCTTTTACCGGTGGAGAGCATCTAACCTACAGAAAATGCAGGATACAAAAAAATCCGGCATAGAACCTGGGAGGTGATAAAACATGAGCAGCGAAGCGTGGCTGATACGGAAAGCCAAAAAAGGCGATACAAAAGCTTACGGAGAATTGATACAGCTTCATAAAGACTATTTTTACCGGAATGCATTCTGCTATGTAAAAAATGTAGATCTGGCGGGAGATGTTTTCCAGGAAGCCGTTACCATCGGGATGCTTTCCATCAAAGATCTGAAAAATCCGAACTATTTCCGCACATGGATGACACGCATTATTTATAACTGTGCAAACGAAATGTTCCGAAAAGCGGAGAAAGAAATCGGAAGCCTGGATGCGGAGATACGGGACAGAGCAGAAGAGAATGGCGGGGCAAGCCGTGAAGAGATCATCGATCTGCACAATGCAGTTGAGTCTCTGGAAGAGCCGTATCGAACTATCATAAAACAGAAATATTTTGAAGATAAGAAAATTTCCGAAATTGCAGCTTATACGGGAAGAGCAGAAGGGACTGTTAAATCAGATCTTTCCAGAGCAAAAAGAAAATTAAAACTGATCTTAGAAGAAGGGTAGGGGTTCGTAATGATGAATAGAGAGAAACAGAAAAAAGAACAGAAAACATTTGAATATATCGAAAATCCGGAACAGATCGAAGGCTTTGATAAGATTCCGGTGCCGGAAGATCTGGATCAGCGGGTCCGGGCAGGCATTGAAGAGGGGAAAAAGAGACGGAAGAAAATAGCGTTTCGAAAAACGGCAAAAGTTGGAATGGGAATGGCAGCTGCGGTGGCACTGGCATCGGTGTTATGTATTTCCAATCCATCTTTTGCAGCAAAAATGCCACTGATCGGTCACATTTTTGAACAGGTGGAAAACAACACCAGCGTAAAAGGAGATTTCAGTCAGGTTGCAGAAACTCTGACACAGTCCACAGAAAACACAGCAGATCAGAAAGCGGACAAAACAGTAAAAAATGCAGACAGCAAAAATGGCAATACAGGAATTGATGATGATTCGGAAGTCCCGGCAGATGGAGCCTATACAAAGACATCCAATGGCATTACTGTGACATTATCCGAAGTTTACTATAATAAAAATGCCATGTACATTGCTATGAGCCTTTACAGTGAAGAGCCATTTCCAGAAGATATAAAAATCAAAGATCATGTCAAAGACTATATTTTAAACTTTGACCAGGCAGCCATCAGCGGAGAGAATACCTTCAGCTTCATGCCGGATGAAAAAACATTCTTATTTAATTATATGGAAGGAAAATTTGTGGACGATCACACCTTTGCCGGTATGCTGCGAGTAGATTTAAGTTCTCTGGAGACAGAACCGACCGATACCTTTACCTGCCATATGGCACTGGATTCCATTCGCTTTGACAATGTAAACTTCACGGTTGCGGATGAAAAAATTTACGAAGGAAACTGGGACTTTGATCTTAATGTCAAACTGGATACAAAAGATACACAGACCGTGGAAGTAAACGAAGTCAACGATGACGGAGTCGGACTGGAAAAAGTCGTAAAAACCAGATATGAACTGCGAGTATATCCGAAAGACAAAAGCGAGACAGACGGCAAATACTATTTCGCAGAAGTCTTCGATGCAAACGGAGAACGCATGGACTACGCCGGAGATATTACCGACTGCCGCCAGACCTACGGGTATGATACCTCGAAAGTCAATATTTACCTCTGCGATGAAGATGAATATATGAACGAACTGAAAGGATATTACTTCTCCGAAGATTACGAAGAAAAGAAAAAGACGAAAACCTATGAAGAATATATTGCAGAACATGCAGTGTATCATAAAGAAATTACATTTGACAAATAAAAATTGACCGTTGGTTTCCCGGCAGGTGTAAAATGAACAAATTCCCCGAAGGGCACGTAAAAGTGCCTTCTTGGGAATTGTTCATTTTGCACATTGCTGTACGTTTTTGAACGGCCATAGTTTTTAAAAACACTTCATATCATATTTTACACGCTGGCAGGAAACAGCCTTTTGCCACGCTGGTGCACGCAGAAAATTTTTAGAATCAAAACGTTCCGCATCAAGATAGTAAAAAGAGTGGATACTGTTTTTTCATGTTCTGCCTTTTGGCTTGAAAGGCTGTTCCGCTTAAGCGACCCCCGTCAGGCCAGGAGCTTTTGGCAATGTGCAAACGAACGGTATCTTAAAAAATAGTGCGTAAAATAATACAGCCATGATGAATCCGAAAACAAATCGCTCTGACGGTAGCGAGGCTTCCGTCGTGAGGTTTGCGATGTTGCCGCCCCAAAGAGCCGCTGTCTGAGCCTCGAAGAGGCGAGTTTAGGCGGAAGGGCGGCTAACAGGCGAGCGAACCGAACAGGAAACGATGCGTGTCAGGAGATTGTTTTCGAATCATCATGGCGTACTATTTTTACAAAACCATTTTTATGGCGTTCATTTGCACATTAAGAAAATCTCCGCCACAACTTTTTATTGTTGACATCTCTCACAGTACACACTGCTTCTGCCGCCGATCGTGGTGCGGCAAAGGGTGCTGCCGCAAACCGGGCATGGTTCTCCGCTGTGTCCGTAAATTCTAAGAAACGGTGTATTTCGATAATCTTTCCCTTTTGTCTCCAGATAATCTTCCGCAGAAATCGCATTTTTCTCAATAAAATATTCCAGGCGTTCCGGGATCGTAACAGCAAGGCATTTCCATTCTTTGTCTGTTAAGCTGTTTGCCGGGCGGGACGGAAGAATTTTCGCAGCAAATAAAATTTCATCCGAATAGATATTTCCAATTCCGGCGATGATGCTCTGATCGAGCAGGCAGGTCTTGATCGCTTTTTTTCGTGTGCCCAGATATGTCTTTAAATAGTCTGCGGAAAGTTTGGGATCAAATGGTTCGATTCCAAGCTTGGCAATTCCGCTGAACGTATCTTTTTCCTCCTTTTTCAGAAACCAGAAACGACCAAATCGCCGCATGTCAGAAAAGAGCAGTTTCTGTCCCTGATCAAAGTGAAAGATCAGGTGTGTGTACTTTTCTTCCAGGTAGTTTTTTGGTGTGAACAGAAGGCCTCCGGTCATACGAAGATGCAGGATCACACGGTCACCGCTTTTCATACAGATGATCAGAAATTTTCCGCGGCGTTGTATATGTGAAACCATCTGTCCGGTCAGTCCGAGGCAAAAATCATCCACGGAAGGGTAAGCGACTGCATCTTTGTGATTTACAGTAACTTTTTCAATGGTGCGGTTTTGAAGCTGTGGCTCCAGAACACGGCGTATCGTTTCTACTTCTGGTAATTCCGGCATGTCAGATGTCCTCTCTATCTTCTGATTTTTTATTTAAATTATTATACTGCTTTTCCTTTGAACTTACCATTATAAAAATAAAGAGAATGACATCGACATACCAAATACGAATAACACACTCACTTGCAATATTGCCCAGCACTTGATTGTTCCGCAAATTGACAGGAATTTACTTAAGGTATAGAATGAAAATGATTCATGCAAAAAGCATGAAAAATTTCAAAGGAGAGAAAAAAGGTGGAAGAAAAACAAGAAAATCTCCTGCAAAATACCATGCAGGAAAAAGCAAAGTATTACGGAAACCGGATCTGGCGTGATATGTCAAGCCTTGGAAAATGGCTGATCCTTGCAGTTGTGACCGGCTGTATTGTCGGTGCTGCGAGCAGTTTGTTTTCCTATGTTTTGAAAACCGTGACCAATGTCCGGGAAGAGCACTTATGGATCTTTTATCTGCTTCCGGTGTCCGGTCTGATCATCGTATTTTTGTATCAGAAATTCGGAAAAGATGACGGAGGTCCGAATCAGGTGTTTATGACGATCCGTTCCAAAGATGATGTACCGCTCAAATCGGCACCGCTTATTTTTATATCAACTGCCCTTACACATCTGACTGGCGGATCAGCCGGACGAGAAGGTGCAGTGATCCAGCTTGGCGGCAGTATCGGAAATCAGCTTGGACGTATGCTGCCACTGGATGAAGAAGACCGTCACGTTATGGTAATGTGCGGTATGAGTGCCGCTTTTGCAGCATTGTTTGGAACACCGATGGCAGCAGCCGTCTTTGCGATGGAGGTAGTCAGTGTTGGTGTTATGTATTATACCGCACTGGTTCCTTGTATTATTGCATCTCTGATCGCGTCTGGATTTGCAGCATCCATGGGCATCAACCCGGAGGCCTTTCATGTGACGAGTATTCCGGCACTTACGATCGAAAGCGGAATCAAAATGGGTATCGTGGCACTTTGCTGTGCCGGACTCAGTATTTTGTTCTGCATGGCACTGAACGGGATTTCCGCTTTTTATGCGAAATATCTGAAAAACGTCTATGTCCGCGTTGTTGTTGCCAGCGTTGCAATTATCGTGATCACAAAGCTTCTCGGAACCACCGACTACATGGGAGCCGGTACCGGACTGATCGCACAGGCGATTGAACACGGAAATGTCAGAACACTGGATTTCTTCTGGAAACTGGTACTTACCGTACTGACCATGCGTGCCGGATTCCGTGGCGGAGAAATCGTGCCGTCGTTCTGTATCGGAGCCACTTTTGGCTGTGTCCTTGGACATATCCTGGGACTTTCCCCATCCATCTGTGCGGCAAGCGGAATGGTAGCACTGTTCTGTGGCGTGACAAACTGCCCGCTGACATCCATTCTGATTGCATTCGAGCTGTTTGGATTTGAAGGGGTTTCATACTATCTGATTGCAGTATCGATCAGTTATGCAGCATCCGGATATTATGGACTGTATAAAGATCAGACGATTGTGTATTCAAAATACAAAGCAAAATATGTGAACCATCATACGAAGATGTAAGAGGTATAAAAAAGCTGGCACTTTAACGAAGCATTATTATTGTAAAGTACCAGCTTTTTATAAAAATAAGATTATTCTGTAAAAGTATAGCGAACAATATATCCCTTGGAATCGCCGGTTGTTATAATAACATCCCCGGAAGTATTTTTGGATACATCCATTACCGGGAAAATTCCATGCTCTTTGACATAAGCTTCCGGGCTTTCTGCCTCTGCTTCGATAATTTCGTTTTGAGCATGTTTGCTTCCGCCGCAAGGATTGATCGTTTCGATGATAATTTCATATTCTTTCATGTTGAATCCCCCATTTCTGTACTCTGAAAATTATAATGTTTCATTCTCCAGACAGTTCTGATACATAGAACGGAGCAAAAATTTTCCGGTTTCTGTTTTAAATATCTTATCGTACATATTTTTGATATTATGTCCGGAAAAATGGCTTTCGTCTGCATTGACCAGATAGTCTGCTTCAATGATGATCTGATAGTCGATGCCATCAATCTGATCGAGCGTATGATGATGACTTACGAGAAAAGAGATTCGATCTGTAAAATCCTGCGGCAGATTTGAATCTTTAAAAAATTCTGCAATCAAAGCAGCACTTTCCTTTTCCTGATTTTTGCCGTTCGTATTTCCATATTTTACCCGACAGAGCGGGCAGGCAATATCGTGAACCAGAGCTGTCATTTCAACCAGTTTCTGAGTGTCCGGATCGAGCTGTTCTCCGTCTGCAATCATCTTTGCATAAGCGTAAACTTTCATGAAGTGATTGATGTCATGAAGATTTCCGTGAGAATAGTCGATCATCTTTTTTGCAGTTTCCAGTACCGTCACAGTGCTCACCTCCGTATGAAAAGATGTTGTGGTCAAAAGGTCTTTTGAACCTGGCATCATAAAATTGTTATAGCACAAAAATCACAGATTCTCAATAAAGCAGATGAAACAAATCAAAAAATGAAACAACAAAATTTGACATTTGATTCTCAATTTGCTATAGTTATATCGGTCAGAAAACAGAATATAACATAAATGAGAGTGAACAGGAGTTCATGAAGGGGTACACCACCGCGGGTGTATTTCTTTGTGAACTCTTTTTTGTTATAGCGATGAGAAAAGGCAGCATGCTTGAACGAGTGTATTTAATGATTGCTAATCATCTGATAAAAATCGTAAATCATGTTTTAGCGTTGTATTCTGGCAATTTAGAAAACTTTGGCAATGTGCAAAATGAACAATTCTCAAGAAGGCACTTTTACGTGCCCTTCGGGGAATTCGTTCATTTGCACATTTCAAAAATGTTCAAAAATATTCGAAGATATCTGAAAATGTTTTAGAAAATTCTTGAAAGGAGGCATCCTATGATCACAATAAACGGAACACAGACAACTCTTTCCACAGACCTCACAGTCGCAGAATATCTGGAGCAGAACAACTACCAGACAAACCGCATCGTTGTGGAATTAAACGAAGAGATTCTTCCGAAATATCTTTATTCGGAAATGAGATTAAAAGACGGCGATAGCATGGAGATCGTTACCTTTGTTGGAGGGGGCTGAAAATGAACGAGAAACTGAAAAAAGAAGAAATCATGGCGGCACTCAACGAACGCCATTCTCCGGAAAAACAGGCATTGCTGTCAGAGGGGCGTGTGGCGATTGCCGGACTTGGCGGGCTTGGTTCCAATGTAGCATATGCACTTGCAAGAATCGGTGTCGGACATCTGCATCTGATTGATTTTGATGTCGTGGATATCACAAACCTGAACCGTCAGCAATATTTTATGGAGCATCTGGGAATGTACAAAACGGATGCCCTGAAATCACTGCTTCTGAAGATTAATCCGTATCTGGATATCCAGACGGACTGTGTAAAAGTGACAGAAGAAAATATTGTGGATTTGCTGGGGGACGATCCGATCATCTGCGAAGCGTTCGATCGGCCGGAAGCAAAAGCGATGCTGGTCAATGGTGTGCTGGAACATTTCCCGGAAAAAAAGCTGGTATCGGCAACCGGAATGGCAGGTTATGGCAGCAGCAACACGATCCGTACGAAACGTCTGATGAAAAACTTTTATCTGTGCGGAGACGGTGTGACAGAGCCGGAGTACGGAAATGGTCTGATGGCACCGCGTGTGGCAATCTGTGCGGCACACGAAGCAAATATGATAACACGTCTGATATTAGGCGAAGAAGAAATCTGACAATGTTAAAAGAAAAAGATGCCATACGAGGGCGTTAATGTTATGTAAAGAAAGGAAAAATCATGAACACAAAAGACGATAAATTTATTCTGGGAGGACACGAGTTTACTTCCCGTTTTATTTTAGGATCCGGAAAATTTTCACTGGATCTTGTAAAAGCCTGTATTGAAAAAGCAGATGCCCAGATCATCACACTGGCTCTGCGCCGTGCAAACGAAGGCGGTCTGGCCAATATTCTGGATTATATTCCGGATGATGTCACACTGCTTCCGAATACTTCCGGGGCAAGAAATGCAAAGGAAGCGGTCCGCATCGCAAGACTGTCAAGAGAACTCGGATGCGGCGATTTCGTGAAAGTTGAAGTGGTACATGATTCAAAATATCTGCTTCCGGACAATTATGAGACGATCAAAGCGACCGAGATTCTGGCAAAAGAAGGATTTGTTGTCATGCCGTACATGTATCCGGATCTGAACGCAGCAAGAGCACTTGCAGATGCCGGTGCAGCCTGCATTATGCCGCTTGGTGCACCGATCGGTTCCAATAAAGGACTTTGCACAAAAGAATTTATCCAGATTCTGATTGACGAGATGGAGCTCCCGATCATTGTAGATGCCGGTATCGGAAGACCGTCCCAGGCATGTGAAGCGATGGAGATGGGAGCAGCTGCGGTAATGGCAAACACGGCGATCGCAACCGCAGGCGATGTTCCGGCGATGGCAGAAGCATTTAAAAAGGCAATCGAAGCCGGAAGAAGTGCATACCTTTCCGGGCTTGGCAGAACGATCGAACGTGGTGCAAGTGCATCTTCTCCGCTGACCGGATTTCTGCAGGATTAGGAGGCAGCCACCATGGAAAACACGCATGTAAATGAAAGTATTTTAAGTGCTGAAATTCTGGAAGACCAGAAAAAAAACCGCATCGACCATATGAAATACCTGAAAGGCATGGAAGATATCGGTTCCGAAGTCCTGGATAAAGTAGTCAGCGAAATGGAAGCTTATGATTATGATAAATATAACGAAGCGGATGTAAGAAGAGCACTGGCACACAGTGAGCGTACTCCGGAGGATTTCAGGGCACTTTTATCACCGGCAGCTTTGCCGCTTCTTGAGGAGATTGCCCAGGCAGCCCAGGTGGAGACGAGAAAGCATTTCGGAAACAGCGTCTATATGTTCACTCCGATCTACATTGCAAACTACTGTGAGAATTATTGTATTTATTGTGGATTCAACTGCCACAATAAGATCAACCGTGCACAGTTAAATGCAGAAGAAATCGAAAAAGAAATGGCAGCGATCGCAAAGACCGGTCTGCAGGAAATTCTGATCCTGACCGGCGAGAGCCGCAGCAAATCTACCGTGGAATATATCGGAGAAGCCTGCAAGATCGCACAGAAATATTTCAAGGTGATCGGTCTTGAGATTTATCCGGTCAATTCTGATGAATACGCTTATCTTCACGAATGTGGAGCAGATTATGTAACAGTATTTCAGGAAACGTACAATTCCGATAAATACGAGACGCTGCATCTGGCAGGACACAAACGCATTTATCCGTACCGTGTCAATGCTCAGGAGCGTGCATTGATGGGCGGCATGCGAGGCGTTGGATTCGGAGCACTGTTAGGTCTGGATGATTTCCGCAAAGATGCATTTGCGACCGGTTATCATGCATGGCTTTTACAGAGAAAATATCCGCATGCAGAAATTGCATTTTCCTGTCCGCGGCTTCGCCCGATCATCAACAACGACCGCATCAATCCGATGGATGTCCATGAACGGCAGCTTCTGCAGGTAGTCTGTGCCTATCGTCTGTTTATGCCGTTTGCGAGCATCACCGTATCGACAAGAGAATGTGCGAGAGTCCGTGACAATCTGGTCGGAATCGCAGCAACCAAGATTTCAGCGGGCGTCAGTACCGGAATCGGCAGCCACGTGGAAGATATCGAGGACAAAGGGGACGATCAATTCGAAATTTCCGACGGCAGATCGGTCGAAGAAGTTTACGATGCATTATTAGCACATGATCTTCAGCCGGTGATGTCGGATTATATCTATGTATAGGGAATATGGTCAGGTTGTGGCAGTTACAAACCGCAGCCTGACAGAGCGTCCTTTTCTGGAACAGATCCGCAGAGTCTGTGAAATGCATCCGGATGCGTTGATCCTGCGGGAAAAAGATCTCTCAGAAAAAGAATATGAAGAACTGGCGAAGAAAGTGATGGCAATCTGTGCAGAATACCAGGTTCCATGTATTTTGCATACATTCTGGAAAGTCGCAGAAAAACTGAAATGTGATACCGTACATCTGCCGCTTCCGATTCTGCGTCAGTTTGTTCTGGAAAAACAAAATCAGAAAAATCAAAAATACCGGGAGTCTCAGAATTTGAGTATACCGGAGAGCCAGAGAGAGATTATCCGGAAAATCGGCACATCCGTCCATTCTACGGAGCAGGCACAGGAAGCACAGGAACTTGGTGCGTCCTACGTGACGGCAGGGCATATTTATGCGACGGACTGCAAAAAAGGACTGCAGCCACGGGGACTTGATTTTTTACGTCAGGTCTGTGCTGCAGTCGATCTTCCGGTGTATGCCATCGGTGGGATTAAATTTGATGAGACTCAGTGGATGAGCCTGAAAGAGTGTGGTGCAGCCGGAGGCTGCATTATGTCAGGGATGATGAAAGCATAATAATCTGCAATTTTTCATTGTAGGTTGAAGCATTTGCTGTATTCTTCATCGCTGACCGGAAGGTGCAAGGTGTCATTTTTTTGTGTACGGCAGAAACTTATATAAGGCCAGGATTGTCACAAACGTCAGTATTTCAGATGCAAGAAAAGATATCCACACGCCGTCGATGCCGAACCACCTGGAAAGAAGGATCGCACAGATGGTGATCGCAACGGCTCCTCGCATAACAGATCCGACGATTGCCGGCAGGCTGTCATCAACCGCTGAAAAATAAGACACCAGCAAAATGTTGATCCCGGCGAGCAGAAATCCGAGAAAATACAGTCTCATTCCACTCTGAGCATACGTGATAAGCTGAAGATTCTGTTCACTGTTAAAAATGGCGATCAGCGTATCGGTCATGCCCCATGCACAGATCACGACCAGTGCCTCTACAATCAGGCAGGTCAGGATGCCGTAGCGTAGGATTTTATGGACATCTTTGCTGTTTCCGGCACCGTAACTTTCACTGAAAAGCGGTTGTGTTCCCTGGGCGAGCCCATTAAAAACAGATACCGCAACGATTGAATAATTAGCTACCACACCGTAGGCTGCCACGCCGATATTTCCGGCAAGGTTTAACAGCAGCATATTGAAAACAGTTGTGATCACAGCTGAAGAAATTTCTCCGACAAACGCAGAAATACCAAGCTGGCAGCAGGAGAGCAGATGCCGGAAAGACGGCACAGAAAGATGCATTGCTACCTGGCTTTTTTTACCGAAAAGGTGTGTGCTGCATACACTCATGGTAACTACCGGAGAGAGGGCAGTGGCAAGAGCGGCACCTGCCAGCCCCATGTTCATCGGAAACATGAAAATATAGTCAAACACAATGTTAAACAGGCTTCCGATAATCGATGCCAGCATGGCCCTTGACGGTGCGTCATCGTTTCTGGTAAATGCCGTGAACGTATGGTTTGACATAAAAAACGGCGATCCGAGCAGAACGATTCGAAGATAAACCGTTCCAAGTTTCACAAGACTTGCATCTGCACCGAGTATTTTCAGGATATTTGCCGGAAATAAAATTCCACACAGTACAAACGGAATGCTGAATAGAATACTCCACATCAGAGACTGTCCGAAATAGCAGTCCGCATTTTTACCTTTTGATTTTATGATGCAGTATCTTGTCGCAGAACCGATTCCGATCATTGCCCCGATTGCATACAGCACGCCGTAAATCGGCAGGATCAGATTCAGAACCGTCAGACCATTCGCACCGGAATGCAGCGAAATAAAAAAAGTATCTGCCAGAATATAGATCGATATACCGATCATTCCGGCCATACTCTGAGTCACATATTTAAAAAATTTTCTGAACATAATTTTAGATTCCTTTTTCATAGTTTTGCATATGATTGATTTCTATACTGCACTAAGGATCTAAAATAGGAATATATCTTCTGTTATGAAGAAACATCATGCTATTGCCTTTCTTTTTTAAAATATTCTAACGGTTCAGTTCCACAAAGTCAATCTATTGTGTAAGGCTTTTGGCAAAGTAAAGCCAGAGGATTGAAAAGTCATATTAGCAGACATGCAAATGTTGGAAATGAACGATTATGAGGCAACAAGGCAGATACAAATGATTTTCGAAAATTAGAAAATAACCCTTTATAAAAGAGACAATATTCGATAAAATAGAACTACAGCAATTTCCCGGCACAAATCAAAGTATTTGTTGCCGGATATAAGAACAGTTACGAATCATTTACTGTTTCAATTTCAACATACAGGAGGATAAGAAAATGGCAATTCATTCAATTGATGCAGAAGATGATCAGTTTGCATACCGCTATGACACACAGCTGCTGATCGAAAGAAGAGACGAAGATCTGGATGAGGATGAAATTTCAGATTACATCACCGAACATTTCGAAGGAAACAGCCTGATCGCAGCCGGAGATGAAGATCTGGTAAAAATCCATTTCCATACAAATGAGCCATGGAAAATTTTAGAGTACTGCAACTCTGTGGGAGAAATCTTTGACATTGTCGTAGAAGATATGATCCGCCAGGCAAACGGTCAGCAGGGCTGAAAAAGATATAAAAGCAAGAGTTAATTTTCACGCATAATTCCCTCATGTTTTCACATACTATCCATACAGTGCAAAATATGGAAAAGCATGAGGAATACAGGAGGAAACAGATAAATGAAAGCTACAGGAATTGTTCGGCGTATTGATGATCTGGGAAGAATTGTCATTCCAAAAGAAATCCGCAGAACATTGAGAATCAAAGAAGGAGATCCACTGGAGATTTTCACAGACCGCGAAGGAGAAGTAATTTTAAAAAAATATTCTCAGGTCGGAGAACTTGGAAAATTTGCCGCAGAATTTGCAGAATCACTTGCACAGACGAGCGGACACGGCGTATGCATCACGGACCGCGATCAGATCGTAGCGGCAGCAGGCGGCATGAAAAAAGAATATATCGGCAAAACGATCAGCGATGTGCTTGAAAATATGATTAACGAAAGAGAATCCATTCTCGCCGGGAAAACGCCGGAGCGTCATGTAGAACTCACCAATGGGGAAAGCAAACCGGATGTACCGCAGGTGATCACACCGATCCTGTGCGGCGGCGATGCGATCGGTTCCGTGATCCTCTCCGGAAAAGACCGAAGCGTCAAAATGGGCGAAACCGAAAATGCACTTGCAAAATGTGCAGCAGGATTTATGGGAAGACAAATGGAACAGTAAAAGCGAAGGCACAGGAAAAATCCTGTGTCTTTTGTTATGGAGACGAGAAACAAATTAGAAGTTTGAGTTTATAAAGCAAAAATCTGAAAAATTGGTATCCTGATTGTACTACTCATACTTTTATGCTATGATAGAGAAAGTAATATAAATACTGAACTTTAGACAGAAGAGATTGTAAGAGGTGACGATATGGCAGTGTGCTACAAAAAGCTATGGAAAATGCTGATTGATAAAGACATGATAAAGAAAGACTTACGGTTGCAGACCGGATTCAGCTCGACAACAATGTCAAAGCTGTCCAAAGATGAAAATGTCAGCATGGATGTAATAGAGAAGATCTGTACTGTGTTAAATTGTGATGTTGGAGACATCATGGAATTTGTTCCTGATAAAAAAGAGGAACAGTAAGGAGGTACGGTAATATGGATTATTCGTATTCTTATAATGCGTCTTTGACCAGAGAACCGTTTCTTTTCTATGAAATGCGTGCTACTGCAAAGCTGATGACAGAAGGAATTTATGATGATGCTATTGTAAAAGAAATTGTAGAGCAGAATCTTTTTCAGTATCCAACGGAAAAATCCATTACACGAATGGCAAAAGCCTGTATTAAACGGCTTCATGCATTGGAAGATGATTCGCTGGTTTCTGCGATTGCGTCACAGCCAACAGATGTAGCAAAACAAATTTGTCTGTATGCGTTAATGAAACAGAGCCGACTGGTCTGGGAATTTATGCTGACAGTTATTGGCGAGAAATATCGCTTAAGGGACATGTCTTTTGGTAAGATAGACTTGAATACATTTTTTATGCGTTTGCAGGAACAGAATGATACAGTAGCTTCCTGGAGCGATACTACAATAACAAAGTTAAAGCAGATTATTGCCAGAGTTCTTGTTGAAACAGAATATCTCGACAACCTCAAGGCAGATCATTTGAATCCAGTATGGCTGCATCCTGTTTTGGAGAATGCCATCAGAAGCAATGGCGACACGGCGATACTGCCAGCGTTTAATTGCTTTTCTTAGGAGGTAGCCAATGAGTGACATAAAAGAACGCCTGGACAAGGTTCGGGCATTGATCCAGGAATCGGAGTTTCTGGAAGGCAAGGGACTCAGCAATGAGGTGAATATCAGAATATTTTGTTATGAACCGGAGAATGAAATGGTTGTCCGCCATTTTGTGAATCAGCTGGAAACCGATCAGTCTTTAGATTGCCATTTGATAGTTTGTAATTTATATAAAACATTTCTCTCTATTTGCGATGATATGGATATTACAGATGCGATTTCCGATATGGAAGAAGCTGACGGAAGTGCATATCTTTTGGAGCAGCTTAACTCTGCAATCGGTAATGGAGAGTTCATTGATAAAATCCAGTATGAGCCACATAAACAAGGCGATGTGCTGATGCTGACAGGTGTGGGCGAAGTATTTCCATTTATGAGAATCCATACTTTACTGGAAGCCTTGCAACCATACTTTTCGGAGGTTCCGATTTTGGTGATGTATCCGGGCGAGTTTGATGGCCGTCGTGTAAAACTGTTCAGTCGTCTCACACCAAATGATTATTACCGGGCATTCAATGTCATAGATTAAGGGGGATAAAGCCATGATGATTCGAGATATGTTTGCGGATGATATCAATCGCAAAATCAATGGTGTAATTAAAGTTGACCAGGCTGCTGACGATGTGATAGAGCAGGAATTAAATGAATATGTCATCACCAGAGAATTGAAGAAACACTTTATCACTTTCTTCAACTATTATGGGGATGCTTTTGACCAACCTACCGCCGATATGGGCGTTTGGATTTCCGGTTTCTTTGGAAGTGGTAAATCTCATTTCCTGAAAATGCTTTCTTATCTTCTGAAAAATAAAGAGATAAAAGGCATACGCAGCGTAGAGCGTTTCCGTAAAAAATTTGAGGACGATCCGGCAACCTTTATGTTGATTGACCGTGCTACAAAAGGACCGACAGAGACCATTCTTTTTAATATTGATATTGAAGGATTCAGCAATAAAGATAAGACGGCGGTTCTTCGTGTTTTTGCAAAAATGTTCTATAACCATCTGGGATTTTACGGTGAAAATCTGAAAGTCGCGATGATGGAGCGTTATATTGAACAGCAGGGTAAGACCGAGGAGTTCCGCAGAGTTTTTGAAGAAAGGAAAGGCAAGTCCTGGCTGGAAATGCGGCGTGCTTTTGCGTTCAATGGCAAGTTCATTATCCCGACGTTGATGGAAGTTCTGGATATGAGCGAGGATGATGCCAGAGCATGGTTCAATGACAAGACTGCAACGGAAATTTCTATTGCACAGCTTGTAGAAGATATGAAAGCCTATGTGGATACCAAGCCTGCCAACTTTCGTCTGCTGTTTATGATTGATGAGGTTGGTCAGTATGTAGGCACGGATACCGATATGCTTTTGAATCTCCAGTCTCTGACTGAAAAAATCGGAAGTGAATGCGAAGGTAAGATTTGGGTGATTTGTACAGGGCAGGAAGCGATTGATGAAATCATCAAAGTTCGTGCAGATGAGTTCTCGCGTATTCAGGCTCGTTTCAAAACAAGATTGAGCTTATCTTCCTCTTCTGTGGATGAAGTTATACAGAAGCGTATTCTGAAAAAGAAACCAGAAGCAGCGAAAGACCTGGAAGGTGTTTATGAGCAGAATGATTCTGTTCTGCGTAATTTGTTCAGCTTCAGCGGCTCCATTTTGGATATTAAAGGTTATTCCGGTTCGAGGGAATTTACAGAGAACTTCCCGTTCGTGCCATATCAGTTCATCATCATGCAGAAGGTATTTGCCGAGATCCGCAAGCATGGAAATTCCGGCAAGCATCTGTCTGGTGGTGAGCGTTCTATGCTGTCAGGCTTCCAGGAAGCTGCACAGAAAATTCAGGAGAAGGATGAATACGCACTTGTCCCGTTCTTCCGTTTTTATGATACCGTACATACTTTCCTGGACGGTTCTATCCGCCGAGTAATTGAGCGTTGCCAGAAAGCTGCCGATAATGGCGATGGCATCGAACAGCAGGATGTAGATGTACTGAAACTTCTGTACCTGATTCGATATATTGATGATATTCCTTCCAATCTGGACAATATCGTTATCCTCATGGCAGACGATATTCGTGTAGATAAGATTATCATGCGTGAAGCTGTCCGTGGATGTCTTGACCGTCTGATGAGCCAGAACTATATTGGCAGAACCGGAGATATTTATAACTTCCTGACCGACGAGGAACAGGATATTCAGCGGGAAATCAGAGATACCAATGTGGATACTGCTTCTATCGTGGAGCGTATCGCTCAGGCGATTTATGGTGATATTTTTAAAACGAGTAAATTTCGTTATGGAAAATATGATTTTGCCTTTGATAAGATGGTAGATGGAATTTCAGTGGGTGTATCAACTGGAGGTATGTGTTTACGGTTCCTGACAGTGGCAACAGATGCCATTGAAAAAACCGATTACCGCCTGATGACAGAATCCAAAGGAAATGAAGCAATTGTTGTTTTGGCAGATACACCTTACTATGAATCGTTGGAATTGGCTATGAAGATTCGTAAGTATGTAAAGCAGAGAAACGTAAGCCAGCTTCCAAAGCCTGTTCAGAAAATTATTGAAAATCAACAAGATGAAGCCGGAAAATATGAGTTGAGTGCCATGACCGAATTGCAAAATGCCATTGAAAAGGCACAGTTTTATGTGGACGGCGAACATCTGGAAATCAAAGCCGGAAATGCCAAGAGTAAGATTGATCAGTCTCTTGAATATCTGGTAGCTCATGTATATAGCAAACTTGATTTAATCACAGAAAATGCAGGCAGTGATGCGGATATTATTGCAATTTTGACAGGTACAGTAACAGCACTTCCGGGTATGGAACCGAATCGTGACGCTGCCTCTGCTATGGAAGAATATCTGGAAATGCAGGATGCAAAGAAACTTCCGACTTCTATGGCTGATGTTCAGAGCAAGTACAGTGCGATTCCATATGGCTGGAAAGAGATCGATATTGCTGCGGTTGCGGCACAGCTCATTTATTCCCAGAAAGTAACGATTAAGTATGCAGGAAATACCATTCAGCCGGATGATCCGAAACTGCCGGATATGCTCCGCAAAAAGAGTGAAATCGGTAAGACTTCTATAAGCAAGAGAAAAACTATTTCCGCTACGATGATGCGTGATGTAAAAGCAATGCTCCGAGAGTATTTTGACATCATGGATGTACCGGATGATGAGGATGGTCTGATTCGTTTTGCAACTGAGAAATTCAGCGAACAGAGAGACTACTATGCTTCTCTGGATGCTCGTTATGAAGGACATAAATACCCAGATCGTATATTGGTGCAGGAAGCGATTCATCTGATGGACGATGTTCTTTCCCAGAGGAAAGATAATATTGCACTGATTGAGCGTGTACTGAAAAAAGAAGATGATCTTTTTGATAATAAAGAAGCTATGAGCAACGGCATTGAGAATTTCTTCAAGACACAGGTAACGGTATTTGATCAGGCAGTACAGTTTGAAAAATCTTTACGTGACGATCTTGACCGTATTGCGGAAAATGAGGAAGCACACAAGGCACTGAATACGATTCGTTTGATTACTATGGTCCAGACTGGAAGCAAGTTCAATTATAGTCGGATTCGTGAACTGAATCCGTTGATGGAAACGGTTCGTACTGCCCATGATAAGATGCTGGAAGAAAAACGTGCGGAGGTTCTGGAAACGGTTCGTCAGTGTATGGAAGCAACGCACACGGTTGCTAACGGTGATATAAAGGTATCTCATTTGATTGAAAAATCAGATCGGTATTTCAGTCAGTGCAAAGAGAAAATCGCAGAATTAAAGAGCCTCGCCCTTCTGGATGCCATGTTCCTGCCGATGTGCCAGTACAAGGATGATACGGTCAGCAACATCGAAAGGCTTCTTATGCCTCCGACACAAAAGCCGCAGGTACAGTCGAAGCCGACTTCTTCAGAATCAAAATCGGCTCCGGTCAGGAAAAAGGTGGTTCGTGCTTACAGTCGTCAGGTTGTGTTCCAGGCAAAAACCTTACAGACAGATACGGATATTGATGATTATGTAGAAAAAATTCGTTCACAGCTGAAACAATTGTTGAAAAATTGCGACGAAATTCGGTTAAACTAAAATCATAATAAGTTTGAGGGATTCAGGAGGTTTATATGTGGATTAAAGAGATAACAATTTCAAATTATAAATCGATTCGTGAAATGAATATAAAATTTCAGCCGGGCGTTAATTTGCTGATAGGGGATAATGGAGTCGGAAAAACATCTGTTTTGGAAGCAATCACCGTTGCACTTGGTGACTTTATGAACGGAATATCAGGAGTGTCAAAAAAAAGAATTTTAACAAGTGATGTCAGAATGGATACAAAAATGATTTCAGATGTATCACAGGGAATTATTTATTGTACACCAATTACGATTAAATCGACATTTGATACAGAAGAAGGAATAAAACAAGGAGAAGTGACCAGACGGGATGAAACTGCAAAGTCAAAAACAAGATTTATTGGGAAAGAGGTTTCTGATTATGCAAACAGAAAAGTAAATGATTTGTCTGAAGAACTCCCTTTGTTTTGCTATTACAGTACATCCAGGCTTGCACCGCCTAAAAGAGAAAATTTTGGAACAGCCAGTAAAAATAAATTGAATGACAGAAGATGTGGATATATTGGCTGTATGGAAAATAATCTGGATATTAAAGCTCTAAAAGCATGGTGTCTTAAGATGGAAATGCTTGCTTTTCAAAAGCAAAAACCGATTGCAGAGTATCAGTCATTCAAAGAGATAGTAGCGAATTTTATGTGGAAGATGAATGAGCTTGAAGAAAAGCCGGAAGTGATGTATTCAAGAGCATTTGAAGATATTGTTTATATAGAAAACGGAGAAACCATACCGGTTAATTATTTAAGTGCCGGATATCAGTCGTTATTATGGATGGTTATGGATATGGCTTTTCGAATGGCGAATTTAAATCCGGAGAAACTATCTCTAAATCAGTGCGAAGGAATTGTATTGATTGATGAGATAGATATGCATCTGCATCCGAAGTGGCAGTGGAAAATTGTTGAGTCATTACAAGAATGTTTCCCGAAAATACAGTTTATACTTGCCACACATTCGCCTATCATTATTTCTTCCTGTAAAAATGCTGCTTTACTGGAAATTGACCGTGACCAGACAATTTCAGAATTATCGGATGCTTATGCATATTCTGTGGCAGATGTGCTTGCATATCGCCAGGGAAGTTCTGGAATCCCGGACAAGTTAAAAGATTTGTCAAGAAAATTCGAAGTAGAAGTGAATGCAAAGAAATACGAAGCAGCCAGGGAAATTCTTCGTAACATGAAAAGAGAATATGGGGCAGAAAACAGTCTGGTAAAAAAAGGGCGATTTACATTAAGAATGGCAGGGATGAATCTCGATGATTTACATTAAGAAAAGAGAGCCGACAAAAGGTGTGCAGGAAGAACTGAAAGAGAAAGCAGAATCACCTGAATGGCAGAATATATCAGAAACAGATACCGCTGCTATGCGAGGAATTTTTGATCAGTTATCATGTAAAAGAGAAATTCGACAGTGCCTTTTAGAAGAACAGCACTATCTATGTGCCTATTGTATGAGCAGCATTGAGAATAAAGAATTGCATATGTCGATTGAGCACTTAGTTCCACTGAGCAAATGTAAAGAAAAAGTGTTAGATTATCGTAATTATCTTGGCGTTTGCAGAGGTGGAGCGGATCTTCCGCGAAATAGAAGCAGATGTATTTGCTGTGATGCAAGTAAAGGAAATCAAGAGCTTCAAAGTGTTAATCCATTTGATGAAACACAAATGAATCAGATCAGATATTTATCGGATGGGACCATTTATTATGAACAAAGAAACACCGACAGTGAAGAGTATGTAAAATCCATGAAAAGCGACCTGTTTCAGATCTTGAAGCTAAATGGAGAATATGACCAGGCAACAGGAGTGGTGAAACGAGATACAAAGACATCTCTGGTGAAAAATCGAAAAGATGCCTATGAAGAATGTGAGAACTACATATTAGAGTTGTCTGAACAGGGAGTTTTAACGAAAGAACAGTTGGAGCGTGATTTGCAGAACATTTTGGAAAAAGAACATTATGAGGCATATGATGGAGTTCGTATATTTTTATTGAAGAGGGCATACGAAAATTTGAAAGAAGAAAACGTATAAGAAAAGCCTGAAAAGTTACGATGAAATCAAGCTGACTTAAGAAAGATATGGCGAAATGATGGATGATTATGAAAATAAAGAGAAAGTGGAAACTAAGAATAATTTAAATGAGGATAATTTCAGAAAAAAGAAATCTTCGCAGCAACAAATGCAAAGTCTCTTAGAACCTGTGGGGAAGAATATAAATGCTGTTGCTAAAATACAGCAAAGTACAAAGAAGATATTAGAGCCATTGCAGCCAATGCTGCAAATGCAGACTAATAGTAGTTTAATGCGTGATATGTATAAGAGACAGATAGAAGCATCGTCATCTGCTTTTATAAGAAAACAAATAGAAGAAATGTCGAATATTTTAAAAAAGACATTTATTAAAAATTTTGATACTGGCGTAATATCTGAGGCTGCTCGTATGATGATGCGAGAAATTTCAGAGGCAATACAAAGGATCAAAATACCGGATATTTCTGCTGAACACAAACAGGAAATTATAGAAGCGTATAAGGCATGGGGAATCTATGGTTGGACGATTGATCCAGAGGCCAGTATAAAAGCATTCAGTTATAATCCTGGTGATAAAAAAACAGCAGACAATATTGCACTGAAAAGATATTCGAAAGAAAAAATGGAACAGATTTTTGAAATGATACGTGAAAGCAAGCGAGTGAAGAAATTAGATTTTGAAGAGGCTGTTTTCGATTATCAACATAAACAGTATAAATCTTGTGCACTTATTTTATTTTCGTTAATTGATGCTCTTTTGATTAGATTACAGAAAAAATCAAATTTAGATGGAAAAAGACGTAAAGTTGGGTTGGGTGCTGTGAATGCAGCACAAAAACGTACGGAGACAGATTTAAATACAGAATTATTTTTTACACATATGTTTTGTACAAATCTTTTTGTTTGCCTTGGAAAGGTATTTGAAGGAGGAAAAGATTTTAAAAATCAGCCAGATGTAATAAACAGAAATTTTCTTGGTCATGGAATGATGACAAAGCAAGTTAGAAAAAAGGATTGTATTCAGTTGTTTTTATTGTATTACAATACGCTCGAATTACTTGATATGATTTATTAAAAGGATAAATATTATGGATAAAAATGCGATAAAAAAATTTGCTGTCTGGGCAAGGACAGAGCTGATCGCCCGTGTTTCCCTGAAAGGCGTGGAATACGGTATCACAGAGGATAACATTGAGGACGCAAATGCGGACAGCGTTGGAGGTAAAGTTTTTACAGCCAATGAAAAGAGGCAGCGTCAGGCTTTGATTGACGAGATTAACGATAAAGGATATAAGCAGGTCATGGAGGAGGTTGCCTATACTTGGTTTAACCGTTTTTCTGCTCTGCGTTTCATGGAAGTCAACAGTTATCTTCCTTCCCATGTGCGTGTATTTACGGACGAGGAAAACAACTTTAAGCCGCAGATTATAACCGAAGCCATTCATCTGGATTTGGATGGACTTAATATGGAAAAGATCTATGAACTGAAAGAAGCCGAAAAGACGGAAGAACTGTATAAATATCTGCTGATCGTACAGTGTAACGCTTTGAACAAGATTCTGCCGGGAATGTTTCAGAAGATTGCAGATTACACGGAACTTCTTCTGCCGGACAATCTGCTCCGTGAAGGCAGTGTTATTCAGCAGATGATTGAGCTGATACCGGAGGATGACTGGAAGGATGCTGTCCAGATTATCGGATGGTTGTATCAGTATTATAACAGTGAGAAAAAAGATGATGTTTTTGCAGCACTGAAAAAGAATGTGAAAATCACAAAAGAAAACATCCCTGCAGCAACCCAGCTTTTCACACCGGACTGGATTGTTCGCTACATGGTAGAGAACAGCCTTGGTCGTTTATGGCTGGAGGGACACCCGGATGTGAAAGATCAGCTTCTTCCGACAGAGGAAGAGCAGTCTTCCTATGCTGCCGGAAACCGTGACCCGGAAGATACCAAATGGCATTACTATCTGGAAGAAGCCGAGCAGGAGTCAGAAGTGCAGGCACAGCTTGCAGAGATTCGCAAAGAATACGCCGCATTGACACCGGATCAGTTGAAAGTCATTGACCCATGCTCCGGTTCCGGTCATATTCTTGCATATATGTTTGATGTGCTGATGAAGATTTATGAATCCTACGGCTATACCACCCGTGAAGCGGTGGCAAGCATTGTGGAGAACAATCTTTACGGTCTGGATATTGATGACCGTGCGGCACAGCTGGCTTACTTTGCGGTAATGATGAAAGCCCGTCAGTATGACCGACGATTCTTCAGCCGTGGTACTCAACCTCATGTATATGCTATTGTGGAAAGCGGACATACAGATAAAGATGGGGAAAAACATAAAAATTATGATGAATATGCACTTGAATATTTTTGTAATGGTGATATGAAGCTCACAGTTGCTATGGATACCATTATCAATGAACTGCACGATGCAAAAGAGTATGGTTCGATTCTGAACGTCACGCCGCAGGATTGGGCTGCACTGTATGATCGTTTTGCTGAGATTACAGAAGATATAAATATGTCCCGTGAAACGGCATTAAGAGAATTACTGCCGTTGGTGCAGGTGGCAGAAGCACTGGCACAGGAATATGATGTGGTTGTGACAAATCCGCCGTATATGGGTAGCAATAATATGGGGATAACCCTGAGTTCTTTTGTAAAGACTAATTATCCAAACTCAAAGTCGGATATGAGTACAGTGTTTATGGAACTATGCCAGCATCGTTGTAAACATAATGGAATGTATGCAATGATTAACATTCCAGTTTGGATGACACAAAGTAGTTTTTCTGCTTTAAGAAGAAATTTACTGGGTAGTGCAACATTTGTGAATATGCTGCATTTTGGGAGAGGTGTTTTTGGCTCTGATTTTGGAACAACTGCATTTGTTGTACGAAATGGATTAGAAAAAGATTATACAGCAACTTATAGGAGACTATTTGAAGGATTAACGCAAGTTGATTCGATTGACGTTAAAGAAAATTGGTTCTTTGAAGGAAAAAGTATTTATCATGCAAAGCAACATTTGTATGACAAAATAGATGGTTTGCCGATTGCTTATTGGGTAACAAAGGGGCAAGTTGCAGCTTTTGATTTTCCAGCATTAAATACTTTGGCTGAACCAAGACAGGGATTTGCGACGGGTGACAATGAACGATTTCTGCGTTTTTGGCAAGAAGTTGATTTCTCTCATGCCTGTTTTTCTTGTAAAAATAGAGATGAAGCTAAACAAAGTGAAAAGCGTTGGTTCCCATGCAATAAAGGCGGTGCATTTCGACGTTGGTATGGTAACAATGAGAGATTTGTGAATTGGGAAAACGACGGAGCTGAAATGATAGATTTTTCTGGATCAGTAATAAGAAATCCATCATATTATTTTAGGCAGGGAATGACATGGAGCACTGCTACCATGAGCAAACTTTCGATGCGTTATAGTCCTGTTGGTTTTTTATTTGAATCTAAAGGATCAGTATGTTTTCCAATAGATAACCAAAATCTGAGCTATTTATTGGCATTATTAAATACCAAGATAGTAGAAAAATTATTGCTTGTATTAGCACCAACCGTTGATTATCATGAGGGACCGCTTGGTAGAATCCCGGTTATTGTATCGAAAGAGTATTTTGCGGAAGTATCTCGCTTGTCTGAACAGTGTGTTAGTTTAGCAAGATACGATTGGAACTCTTTTGAAATTTCATGGGACTTCCAGCGACATCCATTACTGAAATATTCCGTATTTACTCCGCAGATGGCTGTTAAAGAAGAAGCTAACGGCTATCTTACAATGAATGGTATTGCGGACGCATACCGTCATTGGGAACAGGTATGCAATGACCGTTTCAACCAGCTGAAAGCCAATGAGGAAGAACTGAACCGTATTTTCATTGATATTTACGGCTTGCAGGATGAACTAACACCGGAGGTTGAGGATAAGGATGTCACTGTCCGCAAGGCGGACCTTGGCAGAGATATTCGTTCTTTTATTTCCTATGCGGTTGGCTGTATGTTGGGTCGCTATTCTCTGGATGTGGACGGACTTGCTTATGCAGGTGGCGAATGGGATGCCGGCAAATATGCTTCTTTTTCTGTTGATAAGGATAACATTATCCCAATTTGTGACGATGAATACTTCGAGGATGATATTGTCGGTCTGTTCGTGGAGTTTGTGAAAACCGTTTACGGTGCAGATACTTTAGATGAAAACCTGAAATTTATTGCTTATGCACTGGGCGGTAAAGGTCAACCGAAAGATGTGATTCGGAATTATTTCCTGAATGATTTTTACAAAGATCATTGTAAGACTTACCAGAAACGTCCGATTTACTGGCTGTTTGACAGCGGCAAGAAGAACGGTTTCAAGTGCCTGATTTATATACATCGCTATCAGCCGGACACTATTGCTCGGATTCGTACCGATTATGTACATGAACAGCAGGCTCGTTATCGCACTGCTATTGCCGATCTGGAACAGCGTATTGCCAATGCTTCCACAGGTGAACGGGTGAAGTTAAAAAAGAAATTGACTGCTTTACAGGCACAGGATACAGAGCTTAGAATTTATGAGGAAAAGATTCATCACCTTGCCGATCAGATGATTTCAATTGACCTGGACGATGGCGTGAAGAAAAATTATGCAATTTTCCAAGATGTTTTGGCTAAAATAAAGTAAGTAAGGGGGGAACAGTATGAGTGATGAAATCAATATGACGATTTCTATCCCCACAGATGCTGATGGCTATGTTCTTTTGCGATGCGAGCATTGTGGCACATATTTTAAGGGAACTCCTTCTGATTTAAAGGATGACGGAGTGCTCCATATATTTTGCCCAAGTTGCGGTTTAATAAGCGAAAATTATGTTACTGAGGATGTACTTGAACTTGCCATGAAAATGGCGAAGAATGCCGTTAAGGATATGATTTATAATGAATTCAAAAAAATGGAACGGCATAGCACAAGAGGAATCATTACATTCAAGACTGGAAAACGTCCGAAGCATGAAAATGAAGATCCTATTCGTTCAGGAATAGAAGCAATGGAAATTTGTAAATTTCCATGTTGTAAGCGTACTGCGAAAATTAAACCATTATTAAAGATGACGGGTGCATATTGCCCGTTTTGTGGGGTGAAAAATTATGAAATTGAATAGAAAAGAATTGCGAAAAATTCAATATGATTTTAACAGCTACTCTAATCGACTACTTCAGGCAAATTATGAAGATTATGCTGATGTTCTTAGAAAATTTATGAACTACATAGATAGCACTCCGATTATAAGTGATTACATCTATGGTTGCGGCAGTTGTGATTGGAATTTAGAAGAAGAAATTAAAAAAGTACGAGGATCATATGGACGTTTGATTTTGTCGTTGGGTGAAAATGATGGAGAGGAAATACGAAATGTGTACGCTGTTTTAAAATACTTAGTAGAAAATAACAGCCATGTATATTGCGATATTGCCATGGGATATTCTTCTTCATCTAAATGGCAGGATAAGATCAAAGGTTTTAATGAACGATTTGTTATGGTGTTGATTCGCCATGTGGAAAGCTATTTAACGAAAGTAGGTATTGATATGGGAATAGATGAAAAGAATATTTATAATGTGACAGTGCAAAATGGTCAAGCTATTATTGCAAATGATAATTCGTCTGTTACGGCAACTACAAATATCGGGGCAACAGCAAACGATATAGAACAGTTGATTGCCGCAGTTAGAACGAAGATGGACACTCTTACGTCAGATGAAGATAAAGAAGCTGCATCTGAAAGCCTGGAAGTTATAGAAGCAGAAGTTATATCTGAAAAGCCAAAGAAATCTATGATAAAGACGGCAATAGCTTCGTTACAAGCTATAAAAGGAACTGTCGAATTTGGATCGGCAGTTGCGGCTTTGATTCAATTTGTTGGACCAATGCTATCGTAACAACGGTTAAAACTGTAAAAGAGAGTACGGTAGTATTACGACTATAGAAGAATTTTTACAGTGAGAATATGGAGTTCAAAGAGAACCGGATAAATGACATTAAAGTGCCGGATACTACAAAAAGTGCCGGATAAGTGCCGTTAAAGTGCCGGATAAGTGCCGTTAAACTGCCGGATACCAAGGAAAGGAAGTGACTTATGGATACAGACAAAGTAATACAAGACTTAAACCGCAGGTTTGCGGCACCTCTGCCGGAGTTTTATCAGCGTCGTATCATCTTCTGGTACGATGAAGATAAAGAATTTGAGGATAAGCTGGACGAAGTGGTTCTGGAAAATGCAAAGGTCATTGCTCTGACTGGCAATAATGCGTTTTCTGTGAAGAAACTGCTTTCGGTAGACGATTTGACCACAAACTATTTGGTTTACAGTCCATTAGCATATAACCGCCCGGATGATAACTGGCTTCTGGATGTGGAGCTTTACAGTGAGGAGTTCCGGGCAGATCTGATTTCCATCTGGATGGATGAGATGGGTCTTACATCGAATCCGGCCATGCGGAAGCAGGTCAAGAATTACCGTGCTTATTTCAATGCGAAAGACCGCCGATTGAAAGTCAGCACACAGAATAAAGTTCCTGCAACGCCTGCACAGCTGCACATGGCAGTAATGGCGGCAATCTGTGGACTGAAAGACGCACAACCGAATATGATTCTCCGCAGTGTGTTCCGGGCAGGACTGGATTTGAAGAATAATACCATTTATCAGGATTTCGTAAAATATCATGCAGACGGTGCATTTTGGGCAATGGTTCGCCAGGGTTGCGGATTTGTGGAGGAAGAACCAGACCTCGGACGACTGGCAATTCATTTGCTGTTGACCGCTGCTACCCGTACTATGCGGCAGGAGTATCTTGCTGGACTGGATGGCTTTATTTCTATGCCGCATCAGGCATATTGCTATGATTTTATTTCTGAATGGCTTCACAGTGACAAGGTGAATTCCAGCGAAGCTGGAAGAGAGGGCGGCCTGGGCCGGGACATTCAGCAGTTATATGATGTGGCTCGGTATGTTGAAGATGAAGCCCGTCTGCATCAACGTTTTGAAAAGCTGACCGTGGACGATCTGGCAGGAACAGAATGCTTCCCGTGCATCAACGAAGTGATTCTGACAAAGCTGATGACAGAGATCAGCGACCATATCATTGATGTGGATACGATTACTTCCACCGTTGAAAAGCGGAGAACCTGTGCGTGGTATGAGCCGTTTGAGAATTTCTATGATGGTATCTTGCAAGTGGCAAATATGCAGAGCTTCTTCAAGGAACATTCTGCCGGATTCCATACCGCAGAAGCAAAGAGTATCTGGAAAGAATATACTGAAAGCTATTATCAGATGGATACCTATTATCGTTTGTTCCATCTGAGCTTTCAAAAGAGCCTGGAGACTTCCAATATTTTGCTGGACGATTTATTCAAGCACGTTGTCGATAAGGTGGAAGGACTCTACACGCATTGGTTCTTAGGCGAACTGGGTAACAACTGGTCGGATGTGTGTGCAGATGAAATGGCAACTTACGGCAAGGTATTGGAAGTACCACAGCAGGAAGAATTTTACCGTTCCCGCATTAAGACCTCGGATACCAAGGTGTTCGTGATTATTTCGGATGCCATGCGTTATGAAGTGGCGGCTGCGATGGCAGACCAGCTTCAGAGAGAAACACAGAGCAAGGTTTCCATCAGCAGTATGCAAAGTATTTTCCCGTCTATCACAAAGTTCGGTATGGCAGCGTTACTGCCGCATAAAGAACTGACAGTAGAAGTTCGAAACGATATTTTGACGGTTCTGGCAGATGGTCGGTCTACAGCAAGCACTTATCGGGATAAGGTTCTGAAATCAGAAGATCCGGCGAGTGTGGCTTTGAAATATAATGACATTATCGCTATGAAGCGAGCAGAACGAAGTGCATTGGTAAGAGGTATGGATGTGGTCTATATTTATCACGATACCATTGATGAAGCCAGTCATACTTCGGATACTGCTGTTTTTGCCGCCTGTGATAAAGCGATTTCGGAATTGAAAAATCTTGTGCGAATTATTGTAAATGAATTTGGTGGTACGAATATTTTGATTACGGCTGATCATGGATTCCTTTATACATATAGTCCGCTGACTGAGGATGACAAGGTAGACAAGACCAGCTTTAACGGCATGGATGTGGAATATGGCAGACGCTATGCCATCATGCAGAAAGGTGCACAGCCGAATTATCTGTTGCCTGTGAAGTTCCTGGGCGGCAAAACGGAATTTGATGGATTTGCACCGAGGGAAAGTATCCGTATCAAGATGAATGGCGGCGGCATGAATTTTGTGCATGGCGGTATAAGCTTGCAGGAAATGGTAGTTCCTGTTATTGAGTATCATCATTTGCGTAATGATTCTATGGAATATAAGCGTAATAAACAAAAATATGATACCAAGCCGGTAACGGTGAATCTGCTGTCCGCAAACCATAAAATCAGCAATATGATTTTCTCATTGAACTTCTATCAGAAGGATGCAGTCAGTGCAAACCGTGAAGCGGCTACTTATCAGGTTTACTTTACGGACGAAAATGGCAAGCAGATCAGTGATGTTCAGAAGATTATTGCAGATAAGACCAGCGACAACGGTGCAGAGAGAACTTTCCGCTGCCAGTTTAATCTGAAGTCCCTGAAATACAGTAATACTGCTACTTACTATCTGGTCATTGCAGATGAACAGGGATTGCAGATGCCGCAGCGTGAGCCGTTCCAGATTGACATCGCCTTTGCGGTGGATGAGTTTGATTTCTTTAGTTAATACCGCAGGAGGATAGAAAGATGGAGAAATTTACAGAGGGTGAAAGCACCCGTGAAGAAATAAAGAACAAGCTCCGTCAGAACTTTGACGGTAAGATTGTTCGGAAAGACCTGACAAAGAAAATCAAGGAAGGGGCGAATGTCCCGGTGTATGTCCTTGAGTTCCTGTTGGGTCAATATTGCAGCTCAGATGATGAAACTGTTATTGAAAAAGGTGTACAGAATGTGAAGCGTATTCTTGCCGACAACTTTGTACGCCCGGATGAATCGCAGAAGATTCTGTCCCAGCTGCGAAAGAAAGGCAGTCACACGATCATTGATATGGTGACTGTCCGACTGGATATGAAAAAGGACTGCTTTTTTGCAGAGTTTTCCAATCTGGGAGTTGGCAATGTACCGATTGCCGACGAATACCCGGAAAAGTTTGATCGTCTGCTCTGTGGTGGTATCTGGTGTATCGTTCAGTTGGATTATGAGGTTGAGGGCGACAACAACTTTGGCATTGAGGATATTGACGGGAACCCGCTTCGTTCCAAACAGAAAAAGCAGAAAGATATTTCTCCGATCAGTATCCGTAAGCTGACACCAATCCAGATGCCGCACATTGATATTGACGAGCTGAAGCAGGGACGAAAAGCCTTCACCAAGGATGAATGGCTGGATATTCTTCTCCGTTCTATCGGCATGGAGCCGGATGAATTTACATACCGTGAGAAATGGCTGCTCCTGACCCGTATGATTCCATTGATTGAGAACAATTTTAACCTCTGTGAACTGGGACCGAGAAGCACCGGTAAATCCCATCTCTACAAAGAAATTTCTCCGAACAGTATCTTAATCTCCGGTGGGCAGACGACAGTTGCAAACCTCTTTTATAATATGGGACGCAAGACCGTTGGACTGGTTGGTTTATGGGATTGCGTTGCTTTTGATGAAGTGGCAGGTATCAAGTTCAAGGATAAAGACGGCATTCAGATTATGAAAGACTACATGGCATCCGGCTCTTTTGCCCGTGGCAAAGAAGAAAAGGCTGCTACTGCCTCTATGGTATTTGTGGGAAACATCAATCAGAGCGTGGATGTACTGTTGAAGACGTCAAGCCTTTTTGCACCTTTTCCGCCGGAAATGGGAACAGACACAGCATTTCTTGACCGTATGCACTGTTACCTTCCAGGTTGGGAGATACCGAAGTTCCGACCGGAGCATTTTACCGATGATTACGGTTTTATCAGTGATTATCTGGCTGAATTTATTCGAGAACTTCGTAAAGAACAGTATGGAGATGCACTTGACCACTATTTCCGCCTGGGAAGAAATCTGAATCAGCGTGATACGATCGCAGTACGCCGTATGGTAGATGGTTATCTGAAGCTGATGTACCCAAATGGTGAATTTACGAAAGAAGAGTTGGAAGAAGTTATTCAGATTGCATTGGAAATGCGTCGCCGTGTCAAAGAACAGCTGAAAAAGCTGGGTGGTATGGAATTTTACGATGTGAACTTTTCTTATATCGACCTGGAGGATATGTCAGAACATTATGTTTCTGTACCAGAACAGGGCGGCGGTAAGCTGATACCGGACGGTATGTGTAATCCGGGCCAGGTTTATACTGTATCCAGAGGAAAAAGCGGCATGATCGGTGTATTTCGTCTGGAAAGCCAGATGCTTCCGGGAAGTGGAAAGATTGAACGGACTGGCTTGGGAAGCGATTCTAAATGCAAGGAGGCTGTGAATACTGCGTTTAACTATTTGAAAGCAAATGGCAACCGGATCAGCGGCTCAATCAGTACATCGACAAAAGACTATATCATTAATTACCAGGATTTGCAGGGAATCGGTATGACTGAGACACTGGCACTGCCTACGTTGATTGCCCTTTGCTCGATTGCACTGGGAAGACAGGTGGTAAGCAATCTGGCAATCTTGGGAGATATTACAATCAGCGGCACGATGATAAAGGTAGATGAACTTGCAAACACGCTTCAAGTGTGCCTGGATAGCGGTGCAAAGAAAGTGCTGATTCCAAGTACCTCGTTTGCGGATTTTGCAAGCGTTCCAGCTGATCTGATGAGTGCATTTTAGCTGATTCCGTATCAGAGTGCGGAGGATGCAGTGTTTAAGGCATTGGGGGTAGAATGATTGAAGAAAGACTTACTTGAACTTATAGATTCACAAAAGGAAATAGAAAAAATGTTCCATCCGTTTGATGATAATGTGGGAATACTATTTGAAAAGATTAGTGATGTGCCTGAATTTCAAAACTGGTTTCAAGAAATAAAATTGGAATTACAGGGAATTTATGATCGAACTCATGACACTTTTGTTGGAGAAACTATAAATTTGTGTGGTAAGCGTGTGGATGAGTTTACGGAGAAAAAATATTTTGTTGAGCTTGTTGGAAAACTTCAGGCTATTAGAAAAAATATTGATAAATATTATCCAGATGAGAAAAAAGAGTCGTCACACTCACAAGGAGGTGCTTCTGGTATGAAAAAGAAACCGCTTATATTTATAAGCCATTCTTCTAAGAATAAAGATCAAGTTGCAAAAATTGCGGACTTACTTCGTTCAATCAATTTAAGTCCTCGTAGAGATATTTTTTGCAGCTCCCTTCCAGGATATGGAATACCAAACGGAGCTAATATTTTTGACTTTTTAAGGGAACGGTTTCTTAATTATGATTTACATATTATTTTCGTACATTCGCCAGAATATTATGAAAGCCCAGTCAGCTTAAATGAAATGGGTGCAGCATGGGTATTAAGAGCCAATGCAACGTCACTTCTTCTTCCTGGTTTTGATTTTTCTGGAATGAAAGGTGTAATTGGAAGTGATTGCATTGCTATTAAGTTGGATGGTGATAGTTCAGAAGTAAAAGATCGCCTGAATCAGTTGAGACGGGAATTAGAATCAGAATTTGATATTTCGGATAATGAAGATATTATTTGGGAAGAAGCAAGGAACAGGTTTATCCGTGAAATAAATGGCGATGTATCAACCCAAAACGAGAATATCAGTGCTACACCTGCCTTAATTACAGAGGAAATGAAGCAACTTCTTAAAAAAGTGGCTGCTGTAACAGAAGGACAGATTTTGATAGACTCTGATTTGGAATCAGGTACATATATTCAAATTGGCAGTGAAGTAGTTGCCAAGGAATATCCAGATAGACGGAAATATGCTGTTTGGGAAGAAGCACTTAATGCTTGCTTGCAAGCAAAATATATTGAAAGAAAAAGTGAAGCGGTTTGTGTGATTACGAATGCTGGCTACAAAGCAGTTGAGTAGAAAATGACATGAACTGGAGAATTTCACAGACTGCGATTAGATTATAGTAGCAGGTGATCACACCAATCCTCTGCGGAGGCGATGCGATCGGCTCAGTAATCCTCTCCGGAAAAGACCGGAGCGTCAAAATGGGCGAAACCGAAAACGCACTTGCGAAATGTGCGGCAGGATTTATGGGAAGACAAATGGAACAGTAAAGGCAAAGGCGTGTGAAAAAAAGAAATTTTTTTCATGCGTCTTTTTGGCTGTGTTTAACTATTTACCTTAGTCGGAGAAGACTCCCACTTTTATAAGTGGCGAGCAGCAAATTTGTCTTAGTGGGAGTGCAATCTCCGACTAAGATAAACGCTCCGCGAGAATGCACAGCGATTCTGTTGGGTGAATGTCAGCAAAGCTGACCAGAATCGCGTGCCAAGTCTCACGTGCGTTCGACTTGAAATGGTATGGTAAGTGTGATATAACGAAGAGAGCTTCTCAGATATTGAAAAAAAGGTGCGGCATGAAGCACAGTTTATGTAAGAAATATGGAAGAGAGATAGTGGAGCATGGACACATCAGAATTTTACGGAAAAGAAAAAATCAGCCGCATTTTATTAAAAATCGCACCGCCTGTCATGCTGGCACAGCTAATCCAGGCATTTTATAACATAGTGGACAGCCTGTTTGTGGGCAAATATTCGGAGACAGGTCTGACGGCACTGTCCATTATTTATCCGCTTCAGCTGTTAATGATCGCCCTTGCGGTGGGGACGGGCGTCGGGATCAACACCGACATGGCATATTATTTCGGAATCCGCCAGGAGAAAAAAGCAGAAGAAGTGGCAGGCATAGGCACGCCGCTGGCAGTTTTTCTATGGATTGTTTTTGCAGCAGTCTGTTATCTGGTCATGCCGTTTTATGCGAGGATTTCGACAAATTCAGAAGAAATCATACGAGATGTTGTCGTATATGGAAGAATCGTCTGCGTGGTCAGTATCGGACTGTTTACAGAAGGAGTCTGGAGCAAAATCCTGCAGGCACGCGGAGATATGAAAACGCCGATGGTGGCACAGATCGCCGGAGCGATCACGAATATCATTCTTGATCCGATCCTGATTTTCGGGATGTTTGGCATACATAAATTCGGAATCGCCGGTGCAGCGATCGCCACGGTGATCGGGCAGATCGTAGCGGCTCTTGTGGTCATGAGAAAAGCTTTTGTGAGATCACCGGAAAAATCCTGTTATCTGCTGCACATCAAAAGGATTTATCAGCTTGGGATACCGAACATTCTCATGCAGTCTGCGTACACGTTTTATATTTTCGGGCTGAATATGATCCTTGCAGGATTTTCGGATCAGGCGGTGACGGCACTTGGGCTGTATTACAAATGGCAGAGTTTTTTCTTTATTCCACTCGGAGCATTGCAGACCTGCATCGTACCGGTCATCAGCTTCAATTATGCGGCAAAAGATCAGGAGAGATGCAAAGCCGTGCTGAAAGAATCCCTGATCGCGGGAATGGCTCTGATGTTTCTTGGAACGCTGTGTTTTGAATTTCTGCCGGTTCAAATGCTTTCAACCTTTTCGAAAGATGCACAGGTGATTGCAATCGGAACGAACGGATTTCATTATATTGGAGTTGCATTTATCCCGATGGTCACTTCACTGATTTTTCCTGTGTATTTTCAGGCGATCGGCAGTGCCGTGAAAAGTTCGATCCTTACCGTTGTGAGGACAATGGTTTTGTTTGTTCCGCTTGGATATCTGTTTTCCAGGTTTGGACTGCAGTATTTCTGGCTGACCTTTCCAGTGACGGAAGTGCTCACAACACTGGTCGGATTTAAATTTTACCGTTCACAGCAGGCGTAGTATTCTTCCAGAACCTGCCCGGTGAGTGTCAGGCACAGAGCGAGGCTTCTGGTGACATACCGGATGTGCCATGGTTCCGCCGGGATCTTTGTCAGATGTTCTTTGCCTTTGGGATAACGTATGATAAAACCATAAAGAGGGGCATGGCGGGCAAGCCATCGCCCTTCTGTTGTTTCTGAAAAAGCCTGCGAAAGATTCAAAGAGACGGCCGGGCAGGATACATCAAGGGCCAGTCCGGTCTGATGTTCGCTGCATCCCGGCATGGCAGTTTCGCATAGAGATGAAGCGGCAGAAGATTTGCAGCAGGCCTTCTGATAGAGTATTTCCTGACGTTCGTAGCTGCGGTATCCGGAGATGCCATAGAGAAAAATCCCTTCTGCTTTGGCGGCGTCAAAAAGTCGTTTTGCGTGTCTGGCAGCCCGGACTTCCAGAAAACGCTTCTCGTCCGAAGGATCTGCGGCAAATGCAATATCCGGTGCAGCCAGTGATGGCGGCACAAAATCTTCAGGCAGTCTGTTTTCACAGTTGACAAGCATTTCATAAGAAAACATAAAAAATCCCCTTCCTGTACTGAGAACAGTCTATGAAGGGGATTTCTCTTTTATGCCATCTTAGTATTCCAGAGCTTCCAGGCTCATTTTTTCGAGCAGGTCCGATTTGATCTTGTAGAGCTTGTCTGAAAGGTCTACATAGACATGCTGCGGATTTGCGAAACGTTTTGTTTCATCCCAGATAGTATCGAGCTCTTTTTTGCTGTAATCACGGATTTTCATCACGCTTGGAGAATCATAAACACATTCGCCGTTTTTAAACACCGGAACAAGCAGCTCACGAAGTGTATAGGTATTTGCACGTACTTTTGTCTTTTTCCAGGTTTCCTGCGGGTCGAAAATGATCATATCTTTACTCTCGTCAAACGTTTCGTCGGCAAGACAGATCAGATCGGCACGGATCTTTCCGGTCGTTTTGCTGTAAATACGGTAGATCGTTTTGTTTCCAGGATTGGTGATCTTTTCAGTGTTCTCAGAAAGCTTGATCTTCGGAATAAATTCTCCGGTTTCTTTGTCTTCTACGGCAGCAAGTTTGTATACACCGCCGAAAGCAGGGCAATCCCTGGAAGTGATCATGTTGGTTCCGACACCCCAGGAAGTGATTTTACATCCCTGAGCTTTTAAACTCTCGATCAGATACTCATCCAGATCACTGGAAGCAGAAATATAAGCATCATCGAAGCCGGCGGCATCCAGCAGTTTTCTTGCCTGTTTGGACATATAAGCGAGGTCACCGCTGTCGAGACGGATTCCGTAATTTTTCAGCGGAATACCGGCATTTCGCATTTCTTCAAAAACACGGATTGCATTTGGCACGCCGGATTTTAACGTATCGTAAGTATCAACCAGCAGACAGCAGGCATCCGGATACATATTTGCATATGTTTTAAATGCAGTGTATTCATCCGGGAAACTCATGATCCAGCTGTGTGCATGCGTACCCTTTACCGGAACATCAAAAAGCTGTCCGGCAAGTACATTGGAAGTGCCGATGCATCCGCCGATCATGGCAGCTCTTGCACCATAAACACCGGCATCCGGACCCTGTGCACGACGCAGGCCAAACTCCATGATGCCATCACCTTTTGCAGCACAGACAACACGGGAAGCTTTTGTAGCAATCAGACTCTGGTGATTGATGATCGTCAGAATAGCAGTCTCTACCAGCTGTGCCTCCATGATCGGGGCAACCACTTTGACCAGCGGCTCACGCGGGAAAACAACGGTGCCTTCCGGAATCGCATAAATATCACCGCTGAAACGGAAATCAGCCAGATAGTTCAGAAAATCTTCATCAAACGTGTTCAGGCTTCTCAGATAAGCGATATCCTCCTTGCTGAAACGAAGATTTTTAATATAATCAATTACCTGATCCAGTCCGGCAGCGATCGCATAGCCACCGTCGCATGGATTTTTGCGGTAAAAAGCATCAAAAACTACTTTCTCGGTATTCTGTGTTTTAAAATAGCCCTGCATCATCGTTAATTCATAGAAATCGGTCAGCAGGGTAAGATTCATAGTACTCATAGTTTCCTCCATTCTGCATACATTGGGGTTCTTTTCTTCCTGTTATAACACATCACGGGCTGGAAGAAAAGGGAAAATAAAAAAAGATTTAAAAAAGTTAAAAAAAGTGCTTGACATTTTATGAACGTTACTATATAATTCTCATTGTTGTGAGCAACAAAAACGCAACAGAGTAAAATAATGATGGGCTATCGCCAAATGGTAAGGCAACGGACTCTGACTCCGTCATTTCAAGGTTCGAATCCTTGTAGCCCAGTTAAGAAGGTTGTCTGCTAAGACAACCTTTTCTGCATATACAGAAAATAAAATGAGTTACCAGGCAAATGAAAATCAGGACATCCGTTTGATAGCATCCCCCTCACCTACCGCTTAGTGCTCTGCACACTTGAAGCGGGGAAATGCTTCTCTGCGTTCAAAAAACAGGATGTTTGGTTTTGAAGATGCCACAAGATTCGGGAGGAACGTATGATTTATCAGTTTGACAGCAGAGTTCGTTACAGCGAAGTGGATGAGAATCGCAGGATCACACTTCTTTCTATATTAAATTATTTTCAGGACTGCAGCAGTTTTCATTCGGAAAAGATAGGCTTCGGGATTGATTATCTGAAGGAAAAGCAGTGTGCATGGGTTCTGTCGTCCTGGCAGATCGTGCTTGGGGAGCTGCCGGTGTTTGGACAGGAGATCACCGTTCAGACCTGGCCATATTCTTTTAAGGGATTTCTCGGCGAAAGAAATTTCTGCATCCGGGATGAAAAAGGTGAAAAGCTTGCCTGGGCGAATACATTGTGGACTTACGTGGATTTAAAGACCGGACATCCGACCAGAGTTCCGAAAGAGGAGCAGGAAGCGTATGTGCTGCACGAGAAGCTGGATATGGATTATGCACCGCGAAAGATCGCCCTTCCGGAAGAAATGGAAAAGAAAGAGTACTTTCTGATCGTGAAACATCACATTGATACAAATCATCATGTCAATAATGGACAATATGTGCAGATGGCGATGGAGCTTCTGCCGGATGATTTCCGGATTTCCCAGATGCGTGCAGAGTATAAAAAGGCAGCACTTCTCGGTGATATGGTTGTGCCTTATATTCATATAGAAGAGAAAAAATGTACGGTGTTGCTGTGTGATGAGGCACAGAAACCGTATGCAGTGGTAGAATTTCAGTAACTATTCAGTAGGTAGTATCCCGCGAGGTGTTTTGGCATGAATATGCCAAAATCCCGAGACATGCAGGTCAAAATGCCATTAACGAAGGTGATTTTAAATGCATTTTGACTCGTAATTGTGAAGGTGCTGAACAGTTACGAATTTCAGAACAAATAAACAGGAATACAAAAAACGAGGAGAAAGAATATGTTTCATTTAGGAGAAAGCCAGGAACTTTATGTAGTAAAAGAAGTAGGATTTGGAATTTATCTCGGAGAAGAGGAAAATGCGACTGAAAAAGTACTGCTTCCAAAGAAAGAAGTTCCGGAAGGCATCAAGGCAGGAGATATATTAGAAGTATTTTTATATAAAGATTCACAGGATCGGCTGATTGCAACGACACGTACGCCGAAAGTCCGCCTGGGAGAAACAGCCGTGCTTCGCGTCGCTGATACAGGAAAAATCGGTGCATTTCTGGACTGGGGACTGGAAAAGGATCTGTTTCTTCCATATAAAGAGCAGACAAAGCGTGTGCAGCCGGGGGAAGAGTGTCTGGCGGCACTTTACATTGATAAGAGCAGTCGTCTCTGTGCTACGATGAAAGTGTATGAATATCTGAAAAAAGATTCTCCATATCAGAGAGACGATAAAGTGACCGGCCGTATTTATGAGATCAGCGAGAATTTTGGTGTTTTTGTGGCAGTGGATGACTGTTATTCCGGTCTGATCCCTGCAAAAGAAGCACAGGGCAAATACCGCGTGGGCGATATTTTAAATCTTCGTGTGACGAGAGTACAGGAAGATGGCAAACTGGATCTTTCGGATAAAGAAAAGATTCCGCAGCAGATGGAAAAAGATGCAGAAGCCGTGATGAAGGTGATTGAAGAATTTGAAGGCGTACTTCCGTTTAACGATAAAGTTTCACCGGAGATCATCAAAAGAGAATTCGGACTCAGTAAGAATGCATTCAAACGTGCCGTTGGAAGACTGTTGAAACAGGGACGTATCGAAATTACAGAGAATCGCATCATAAAACGGTAAAAACGCACAATAATTTTTTGAGAATCAAACAATTTGAAGATAGGCATTAAACATTATGCTATATTTTCCTGCGATTTTTTCACGAAAAATTTGCTTGCGTCGTTTGAAAACTGAATTTATAATAGGAAATGAAAAAAGATAGAAACATCTTTATCAGCAAAGAGCATACATTTGTTAGGAGGGCATGAGCATGAAGAAAGCAATCAGTACAGACAAAGCTCCTGCAGCAATTGGACCATATTCACAGGCGATCGAAGTAAACGGTATGGTATATACATCCGGAGTGATCCCGGTAGTTCCGTCAACAGGCGAGATTCCGGAAGGTGCAGCCGCACAGGCAGATCAGGCGATCGGCAATCTGGCAGCACTGTTAAAAGAAGCCGGTACTTCCACAGAAAACGTGGTAAAGACAACCGTATTTATTAAAAATATGGAAGACTTTGGTACCATCAATGAAGTTTATGCAAAATATTTCACCGGTACCTACCCGGCACGTTCCTGTGTTGAAGTTGCGAGACTGCCAAAAGATGTCCTGATCGAGATCGAGGCAATCGCAATCAAATAAATAGAATAATCACTTTTCAACATTTTTATCTGAAAGGAGAATGAATTATGAAAGTAATGGGAATAAAAGATATTGATAAATTTTTTGAGGTAGTAGACAGCTGCAAAGGAAAAGTAGAGCTTGTAACAGGCGAAGGTGACAGACTGAATCTGAAATCTAAGCTGTCACAGTATGTATCTCTGGCAAATATCTTCTCAAACGGCGAAATTCCGGAACTGGAGATCGTTGCATACGAAAAAGAAGATATTGATAAACTGATGGATTACATGATCAGCCGCAACAACTGATTGTATAACAATAAGTAAAAATCAAGATCAAGGCAGTCGGGCAACGCCCGGCTGTTTTTTTATCTTTGTCTTTAAAAATTAAACTTTGAAAATACAAAAAGAAATGAATTTTATGGTAGAATAAAATTATGATGCCAGGATCAAAATGTCAAATTGTCGTTCTTGCCGGCAAGACAGGACATTTCACTGACATTATTAAAAATAAAAAACGTGGAGGAAAAACAAATGAACAAGACACCGAAGATAAACAGGCTGTTTCTGGTGACCGTTATCTGGATACTGCTTTCCGGGATTTTTCTGGGATTTATCCCGTTTGTTCGTTCGATGGATGCGACGCAGCTGATGCTTTTGAGCCAGCTTCTGTATTTGATGCCGGTTATTGTATTTATGATCATAAACAAGGTAGACCCGAGAAAGTGGATGCCATTTAAACCACTGAAGTTATCGGTGATCGCAATGGTCATTTTATATGCAGTGCTGATGATCCCTGTTACATCCTGGCTGAATCTGCTTTCTATGCTTTTCGTAAGAAATGCATTTGAAAGTTCACAGTCGGAACTGACGCAGAATGCACTCTGGGTCAATATGATTGTGATGGCAGTCATTCCGCCGATCTGCGAAGAATTTACGTTCCGTGGTCTCTATTATAATGGATATCGTCAGAGAGGTGTGTGGTGTGCGATTCTTGGATCTGCACTGGCGTTTGGTCTGATGCACATGAACTTTAATCAGTTCTGCTATGCTTTTGTACCGGGCATTGCGTTGGGCATTCTGCTGGAGGCGACAGGAAGTATTTTTGCTACGATGACAGCACATTTTGTGGTCAATGGATGGAGTACGGCATTGATGGCAGTTTCCAAACTGCTTTATGGAACTTCTGCCGGCAGTTCTTCTACGAGTTCCGGAGCATTGACAACACAGGACATGATCGGTGTGATCAATGTTTATTCCGTGATCGCGGCGATCTGTATTTTTGCAGCGATCGGAGTGCTGATCTGGATTGCGAAACACTGTGGACGTTATGAGCATCTGAAATGGTGTTTTAAACGAAGAGAAAAACGTCCGGGTGAACCGAAAACCATGTTTACACCGGCATTTGCGGTGGCAACAGTTATAGTAGTGATCTACATGATATTGAGAGGGTGAGGTGCAGTTTGAGTTTTACACATTTACATGTTCATACAGAATATAGTTTGCTGGATGGATCAAATAAAATCAAAGAATACGTTGCACGGGTAAAAGAACTGGGCATGAACAGTGCGGCCATCACAGACCACGGTGTTATGTACGGTGTGATCGATTTTTACCGTGAAGCAAAAGCAGCCGGGATCAATCCGATTCTTGGATGTGAGGTGTATGTAGCACCCGGATCCAGATTTGACCGAGAAGCCGGAAGCGGTGATGACCGCTACTATCATCTGGTATTATTGGCAGAAAATAACACAGGTTACAGTAATCTGACCAAGATTGTATCAAAAGGTTTTACAGAAGGTTTCTATTATAAACCGCGTGTGGATATGGAAGTCCTGGAAAAATATCATGAAGGTATCATTGCCCTGTCTGCGTGTCTGGCAGGAGAAGTCCAAAAATATCTGGTGCGTGGTATGTACGAAGAAGCAGTGCGTGCCGCCAGACGCTACGAAGGAATTTTCGGAAGGGGCAATTTTTTCCTGGAGCTTCAGGATCATGGCATCCCGGAACAGAAAGCAGTCAATACACAGCTCCTTCGGATGAGCAAAGAGACAGGCATAGATCTGGTGGCGACAAATGATGTGCATTACACGTATGCATCCGATGCGGATTCTCATGATATTCTGCTGTGTTTACAGACCGGAAAGAAACTGTCGGATACCGACCGTATGCGTTATGAAGGCGGACAGTATTTTGTAAAATCCGAAGAAGAAATGAAAAACCTGTTTCCGTATGCACTAGAAGCACTGGAAAACACACAGAAAATCGCAGACCGTTGTCATGTGGAGATTGAGTTTGGTGTGACAAAACTTCCGAAATATGATGTGCCGGATGGCTATACATCATGGGA
Organism: Ruminococcus sp. MCC718; assembly: GCF_018783905.1. Lineage (NCBI taxonomy): Bacteria > Bacillati > Bacillota > Clostridia > Eubacteriales > Oscillospiraceae > Ruminococcus > Ruminococcus sp. MCC718. Next base: position 3,803 of record NZ_WQNP01000060.1, on the reverse strand, counting down.
ATATTTACAGAAACTCTGCCACGACGGACTGGTTCGCTGTTATGGCGAAGAGACGAAAGGATTAAAAGAACGTCTGGACTATGAGCTTGGCATCATTCAGAAAATGGGATATGTCGATTATTTCCTGATCGTATGGGATTATATCAAATTTGCCCGCGACCACGATATTATGGTAGGACCGGGACGAGGCTCGGCTGCAGGAAGCCTTGTCTCCTATACACTTGGCATTACACAGCTTGATCCTCTGAAATATAACTTATTGTTTGAACGTTTTCTGAACCCGGAACGTGTCTCCATGCCCGATATTGACGTGGATTTCTGCTTCGAAAGAAGACAGGAAGTCATTGATTACGTTGTGGAAAAATACGGCAAAGATCAGGTTGCACAGATCGTGACCTTTGGTACGATGGCGGCAAGAGGCGTGATCCGTGATGTCGGCCGTGTAATGGATCTTCCGTATGCAATGGTCGATTCAATCGCAAAAATGATCCCGACTGAGATCGGCATTACCATAGATAAAGCATTTCAGAGAAATCCGGAATTTAAAAAAATCTATGACGAAGATCCGCAGGTGCATGAGCTGATCGATATGTCGAGAAGACTGGAAGGTCTGCCGCGTCATACCTCCATGCATGCAGCCGGGGTTGTGATCTGTCAGAAAGCGGTCGATGAGTTTGTGCCGCTCTCCAGAGGCAGCGACGGTGCGATCACGACGCAGTTTACGATGACGACACTGGAAGAATTGGGGCTGCTGAAAATGGACTTCCTGGGATTGCGTACCCTTACCGTTATCCAGAATGCAGTCCGTCTTGCAGAAAAATCGACCGGAAAAATCATTGATATCGATCATATTGATTTTAATGACAAAGCCGTCCTGGATTCCATCGGAACTGGTAAGACAGAAGGCATTTTCCAGCTTGAAAGCGGCGGAATGAAAAACTTCATGAAAGAGCTGAAACCGCAGAGCCTGGAGGATATCATCGCCGGAATTTCCCTGTACCGTCCGGGTCCTATGGATTTTATTCCGCGTTATATCAAAGGTAAAAATAACCCGGATACGATCACGTACGAATGCCCGGAACTGGAGCCGATCCTGGAGCCGACTTACGGCTGTATCGTATACCAGGAACAGGTTATGCAGATCGTGCGTGCCATCGGCGGCTATACGCTTGGACGAAGCGACCTTCTGCGTCGTGCGATGTCCAAGAAAAAAGCAGCCGTCATGGAAAAAGAACGTCAGAATTTTGTCTATGGAAATGAAGAAGAAGGCGTGCCGGGCTGCATCAAAAACGGAATTTCAGAAGAAATTGCAAATCATATCTATGATGAGATGACCGATTTTGCAAAATATGCATTCAATAAATCACATGCGGCATGTTATGCGGTAGTTGCATATCAGACAGCATGGCTGAAATATTACTATCCGGTAGAATTTATGGCAGCTTTGATGACCTCTGTCATTGATAATCCACCGAAAGTGGCAGAATATATTCTGAACTGCCGCCAGATGGGGATCCGTCTGCTTCCGCCGGATATCAACAAGGGCGAGAGTGCTTTTTCCGTAGAAGAAAACGAAAGCACGGAAAAAACAGGAGAAGAAACATTTAAATATAATAAAAGCATCCGATATGGCCTTTCTGCGATCAAAAGTATCGGTAAACCGGTGATCGATGCAATCGTGCGGGAACGAAACCAGAATGGAATCTATCGAAATTTCCGCAATTTTGTGGAACGTCTGTCCGGAAAAGAATTAAATAAACGCACCATAGAGAATTTCATCAAAGCAGGAGCACTGGATGGTCTTTGTGATAACCGAAAACAGCTGATGATGATCTATGTGCAGGTTGTAGACAGTGTAAATCAGGAGAAGAAAAATGCAATGGCAGGTCAGATGTCTCTGTTTGACTTTGTGGCGGAGGAAGATAAAAAAGATTTTGAAATCCGCATGCCGGATGTAGAAGAATATGATAAAGAGCAGCTCCTTGCCTTTGAAAAAGAAGTGCTTGGCGTGTATATCAGCGGGCATCCTCTGGAAAAATATGAAAAGATGTGGCAGAAAAATATTTCGGCAACTACCATGGATTTTGCCTATCAGGAAGAACTGCACGGCTCCCGCCTGTTTGATGGAGCAGAGGAGATCATCGGAGGCATGGTCGAAGGCATTACGATCAAGCATACAAAAAACAATAAGACCATGGTCTTTTTGACCATCGAGGATCTTCTTGGCACAGTGGAAGTTGTAGTTTTTCCAAGACAGTATGAAATTTACCGAAACAGCATTACACAGGATGGCAAACTTTTTATTCAGGGACACGTATCTGCAGAAGAAGAAAAGGCAAGCAAACTGATCTGCGATAAGATCTGGAAGTTTGAAGACCTTCCAAAAGAACTCTGGATCCAGTTTTCGGACAGGGAGAGTTTTATGGCAGAAGAGAAAGCGTTATATGAGATCCTCCGTTCATCCGATGGAACGGATCAGGTTGTAGTGTACATTCGTTCCCCGAAATCTATGAAAAGACTGGGTAAAGCATGGTCCATATGTGCGGATGAGACACTTTTACAGAAAATTGTTGAAAGATATGGGCAGAACAATGTAAAAGTTGTTGAAAAGTGTATTGAAAATAACGGTAAAATGAATTAAAATTGAGAGCGAAGTATTTGGTTAGGAAAATCAAAGAGTCTAAACAGCGAATCTGAGGAGGTTTCAAGATGGCAAAAGAAATAAAGACAATAGGCGTACTTACAAGCGGCGGCGATGCTCCTGGTATGAATGCGGCAATTCGTGCGGTTGTTAGAAAAGCACTTTCCAGAGGACTGAAAGTAAAAGGTATCTATAAGGGATATAATGGTCTTCTGAATGAAGAGATTAAAGATATGACAGCACGTGACGTATCTGATATCATTTCCCGTGGCGGTACTGTACTGTATACAGCAAGATGTGCAGAGTTCCGTACACCGGAAGGACAGGCAAGAGGTGCAGAAGTCTGCAGAAAGCATGGTATTGACGGACTGGTAGTCATCGGTGGTGACGGATCCTTCGCAGGTGCACAGAAACTGGCTGCTCTGGGTATCAACACGATCGGTATCCCGGGAACGATCGACCTGGACATTGCATGCACCGAGTATACGATCGGATTTGATACAGCGGTCAATACAGCAATGGAAGCAATCGATAAAGTACGTGATACATCCACATCTCATGAAAGATGCAGTATCATCGAAGTTATGGGACGTGGTGCAGGCTACATCGCTCTGTACTGCGGTATTGCAAACGGTGCAGAAGATATCCTGCTTCCGGAGAAATATGATTACGATGAGCAGAAGCTGATCAACAACATCATCGAAAACAGAAAACGTGGCAAAAAACATCATATCATCATCAATGCAGAAGGTATCGGACATTCTGCAAGCATGGCTCGCCGTATCGAAGCAGCTACCGGCATGGAGACAAGAGCTACCATCCTTGGCCATATGCAGCGTGGAGGAAGCCCGACATGTACAGACCGTGTATATGCATCCATGATGGGATCTTATGCAGTAGACCTTCTGGCAGAAGGAAAGACAAACCGTGTAGTAGGATACAGAAACGGAGAGTTTACAGACTTTGATATTGATGAGGCTCTGGCAATGCAGAAGAGCATTTCAGAATATATGTATGATGTAAGCAAGGCCCTTTCTATCTAATTATATAGTCAGAAGAGCGACGTTTTAATATATGATATGATGTGGGTGTCAAAAGTCCCCAACTATGATGCCTACGGATTGTTCCGTGCGTTGCACTCCCACAATCCTTTCTACGCTCC
>NZ_WQNP01000059.1:0-1544 GCF_018783905.1 Ruminococcus sp. MCC718 | reverse complement strand
ATGTGGGTGTCAAAAGTCCCCAACTATGATGCCTACGGATTGTTCCGTGCGTTGCACTCCCACAATCCTTTCTACGCTCCTCTTCGGTCGGTGCTAAACATGTGCCACTGGCACATAGCACCCCAGTATTCGCATATCGTGGGATTATCATCCCGCTTTTATGCTCATACCGGGGCGGGTCCCAAGGTCTTTCATCCACCTATGAGCAAGCTCATGTGGATTTAGACCTTTTGACCCTGGCATCATGATATAAATAATCAACACCCATATTCAAGTCAAACGTATGTAAGAGCCGGATATTACCAGTATGAAGGTACTACCGGCTCTTTTATTTTCAATCAGAGGAGAAAAATATGATAACCAGCACCGCAAATCCGCAGATCAAAAATCTGATCCAGCTTCAGAAGAAGAACAGGCTGCGTCAGGAACAGGGAATCTTTATTATAGAAGGAATCAAAATGTACCGGGAAGCACCGACAGACCAGGTAATAAAGACCTATGTATCAGAAAGTTTTTACAAAAAACATCAGAAAGAAGATATCTGGAAAGGGGAAAGCCTGGAAATCGTCACAGACCGCGTCTTTGAGGCGGCTTCTGATACCAAGACGCCACAGGGCGTGTTAAGCCTCGTGAAACGTTTTGAGTATGATCTGGACGATATCATTCAGGGCAGTACACCGCTGATCATGGTTCTGGAGAATATTCAGGATCCGGGCAATCTCGGAACCATTGTGCGTACAGGAGAAGGTGCGGGTATTACAGGCGTTATCATGAGCAACGGAACCGTTGATATCTATAATCCCAAAACCATACGTGCTACCATGGGGTCCATATACCGCGTGCCATTCTGTTATGCTGAGAATATGCAAGAGGTTATGCAGAAACTGAAAAAGTGCAAGATCCAAACCTATGCGGCCTATCTGGAGGGCAGCAGTGTTCACGATGCACAGAATTATAAAGAAGCAACAGCCTTTCTGATCGGAAACGAGGGGAATGGTCTTACAAGAGAACTTGCAGAAAGCGCAGACTGGCGTATCCGTATTCCAATGTGCGGGAAAGTAGAATCTTTAAATGCCGGGATTGCATCTGCGATCCTGATGTATGAGGCCCAGAGGCAGAGGCGAAACTAAGATAAACGCTTCGCAAGAGTCGTGTGCGTTTGAGTGAAATGTAAGTCTGTTTTAAGTATACTTAGAGCTGTTAGAAAAAGTTAGAAAAAAAGTTAAAAAAGTTGTTGACAGATCCGCACAACAGTGGTATCATACCAACTGTTGCGGCGGAAACGCAGAAACAACGGAGCCTGAGAGATACAGGCAGTCAGGGAATCATCCAGACGATCCGGGGACGGAATCAAAAAGATGAAAAAAGTACTTGACAAACCGGAAAAACTTTGATAGAATATCAGAGTTGCTGCGAAAGAGACAAAGCAACACAGTCTGGTACGACTTAAGAAGTTCGAAAGAGCTTCGAAAAAAAGTTTAAAAAAGTACTTGACAAGCACAAAGAGATGTGCTAAAATAACAAAGCCGACGCGAACAGCGAAC
>NZ_WQNP01000058.1:0-363 GCF_018783905.1 Ruminococcus sp. MCC718 | reverse complement strand
GAACACGATGGTTAAGACCTAATCGGCCGATGGTACTGCACTGGAGACGGTGTGGGAGAGCAGGTGGCTGCCGGATTAAACAAAAGAAATAACGGATTTATCCGAGATTATTTCCATATAGATACAGACAGATCCGAATGGATGAAGGATGATTACTTCAACTGTGATGATGGATTTGTTAACCCAATCAGCAGGGAAGTGCTGTTACCATAACTGGTTTTACCAGTGATTAGAGTTGAAAAGTTTTTTTCAGTTCTAATGGCTGATAAAATATCAGTCAAATATGTACCTTGAAAACTGCATATAGAAAATAAATTCAAAATATCTAACAAGTTAGATAGACATCCGAGGAAGTTATCAAAT
>NZ_WQNP01000057.1:0-24298 GCF_018783905.1 Ruminococcus sp. MCC718 | reverse complement strand
TCATTATACAGCTTAAGCAACAAGATGGATAATTCCTTACTGGCTGTAAGGGATATTAACCATAAATATATTGTAGTAGATTGTATTCAACCTCTAACCATTTCAAGAAAATTTTGATATGTCTGATATAAGTTGACACGGTTGCTTTTGATAAGTGCCGATCGTAGAGACTTAGAAAGTAAGTTTGATAGTATTCTACTGTAATGGCAGAAACAGGCTCAGAAAGGCAGTCAGAAGCAAAAGAACGGTTAATCTCGTTATAATGAGTAAGAGATTGTTCTGTTAAACCAGCCAGCTTTTTCGAAAGCAGAAATTTATTCAATGCCGTTTCCATATTGTCCATTTTCTTCACTATCCTTTTCGGTGATCTCCATTAAACGCTTGTAAGCTTCTTTAAACATTTTTTGTGCTTCATAAGAGTTTCTATAGAATTGCATAGTAAAATCGCCCATGATTTTTTCAAAATCTCCATCATAAGCATAGATCAGACCGGCAAGCGTAGGCATGACCTGTCTTTGTATCCATTCCAGCTTTGTGTCAATGGAAGCTTCTTTTTTAGGTACAGATAAGCGGAGTGCAGAAGCTGAAGCGATAAACTCCAGCCATTTTTTACAGGTAGAACAGCGAGAACGGTTTGCATTATCCAATTCAATGAAGCGAAGAAAGCCAGCCAACAGAGAAACAGCGGCAGAAGCAAACGGAACAGGCTTAAGTTCATCTGACAAAAGCATATCAACAAAAGCTTCTGAACGAGAGTTACGCAACTGGATTTCCCAGCGAATCCAATCCATATCATCCATTTTTTGCTCCAATGCTTTGTTATAGATACGAATAAAGGCATCGCTTTTATTACTGCCTACATAGATCGTCTCACCCTTAATAGTAGAATCAGAAACGCTGGACTCAACAACACGCTTATATGTACGAAATTTTGTGACCATCTGTTTATTTTCAACTAAAGCATTTATTTCTCCCAAGGTGAAGAAAGATGCAAAATCATCGAGAGCCACGTCGATACGGGTAAACTTTGCGATACGGCGAATATAAGCCAGAAGAAGCACAACAATATTTTCTTTGTTTTGAAAATCAAAATCCTCAGGAAGCTGGAGTGCTTTCTCACCAAAAGGCGTATCACAAGTAAGTTTGTTTTCAAAGGCTTCAAAGAAATGATGGATAGCAGAGCCGGAAACGTCAACATGCACACCCATACCCATTTGGCCATCATATAAAACACGAATGAGTCCGTTGTTTCCGTTTACACGGTGTGTATACTGCTTGCGGTAACCGTTTAAGCCGCGTACTTCTTCCTTAAATTCTTCTATATCCATGCCAAAGTATTCTATAACGCCTTTAGGAGTCATAGACTTCTGGACAGTGAAAGAGAGCCAGTCAATTTTTATCATAAGTTTATCATTATATTCTTCGTGAGATTTCATAAAGTTTGTTCCTCCATCATTGAATTTGGTGCCCCCCTGTTAGTAAATGGGGGCTAAACACATTTATTTTGCTACGCTTGTATGCCGCTTCGCTGGCACTGCCACGCTCCCAGCTTGTGCGGAGAAGGGAACCCCCTCACCCCATCACCGCACACACTGGAGACGTAGCAATGTACAGTGAATTTACAAAAAAGGTTGAGAAGTGTTGCTACTGTCAAGTATAGGGAGACAGCTTCGCTGTCTCTGGTGTGATGTGCGGAGTCCGCACTGCGGACACCTCGCCCACACACCTACCAGACTTCAATATCATCGAATCTTTGCTATTCAACAATACAATCCCTCAAAAAAATCATTCGGTTCAACATCAAGCACCACGCAAAGCAACAAAAGCAATTCGAACGTAAATGGAACAGTCACGCTACCGGACTCCAGAGCCAGAAGAGTGTCAACCGACAACCCCGAACGGCTCGCCAGATCAGCAACCGACAACTCACGCATCTGTCTTAAAGCTTGTAAATTTCCAGCCATACGTTTTCGAACAAACAGCATCATTTTTCTTAACCTCCCAATTTCATCCTATAAACAACCCAGTAAGGGACGGCTACGCCGTTCTTACTGGCTATCAGCAGTGTTTTATTTGCGAACCATGTCAAGGACAAGCAAGTGCCTACGGCATCCTTGACACTTGCCATAATGTACCAAATAATGAAATATACTTTATAGCAAAATTTCTATATTTTGAGCAAGTGAAAGTTTATTTAAAATAGAAACAAGAGTTTCACGTGCTCTTACCACACCTTCATCACCATAAGATGTATTAAACACAATATCACGCACAACATCATGTACATTCATATCATGCAAAACATAATACTTAACAAAACCAGATAAAACAGTAGAATCATTTAAGTTGCCATGTGCAAGGTCAAAAAGCCATATTTTCATATCTGCATTTATTCTACTCATAAAAACAACACCTCACTTTAAATAAACTTTTGCTTTTAAACAATAAACGTTCGCTAAGTAAAATATAGCAAACAAACAAAGTGAAGTCAATAGAAAAATAAACAAATACTAATTTTTTTTATTTGACAGCTAATTTTTTTCAATATATACTGAAAATAAGAGAAACTAACTATTAAAAGTCGAGGTGAAAATATGATAAAATACTATAAATTATTTGATTTGCTCAACAGAAGAGGTTTAAAGAAAAAAGACTTGCAACAAATTATATCAGCACCAACAATCGCAAAACTCTCTAAAGGCGAAACTGTAAAAACAGATATCATTGACAAAATATGTTTATTCCTTGATTGTCAACCGGGCGATATTATGGAAACTTTCAAAGCGATAGAGATTACAGAGAAAGACGGCACAAAGAGGACAGTTAAACTAAAGACAAGTAATGCGGACGAAGATATTAGACAATATTATCTGGAAGAAATGCAAAGAGAGAGAGAAATATCATACTCACGAGTGCGAAAAGAAATGGAAAAAAACGAAAACTCTTAATCAGGGTGTCCAGGGTTCGAACCCCTGATCGCGCACTATAAAAGCACTGTTTTGGATGACAAGTAGAGAGCATCGGGGACGGTGCTTTTTTTCGTGCAGTTTGCACAAAAGAGAAGTCCCACTTGTTGACCGTAATTTGTGTTGAGTTCAGGAATCAAAAATTGGCTGTGCTTTTTTCTCCGGTGTACGCCTTTGGACTTGTTAGAATGATTCGGGTGTGTTATATTAGACATAGAACTCTAAAATCAAGTCGAACGTATGCGAGACTTGGCATGCGATTCTGGTCGGTTTGGATGATATTTACTTAGCAGAATCGATGTGCATTTACACACAATAAGACAGGGGTTGATATCATGGGATTTTTTGACAAAGCTTTAAAAAAGGTACAGGATGTGGGAGAAAACATTGCCGCATCAGCAAACAATGTAAAAACAGTTGTTGAGACAAGTGTACAGGATACAATGGAGATCACCGGTCTGAAAAGACAGATCCGTGAATTAGAGAAAGAAATGGATGCACAGTATCTGCAGATCGGAAAGAAATATGCAGAATTTGTAGCAGATATGGATGATGCAGAACCGGAAACAGCAGAAAATGAAGCAGCCGAAGCTGAAACAACCGAAGCAACAGAATCTTCAGAAGTGATCGATGAAGTGAAGGAAGAAGCAATTGACGAAGTAAAGGCAGAAGTAGCAGCTGATGAAACCATCGATGAAGTGAAAGCAGAAGATACAGCAGAAACGATCGACGAAGAAAAAGAAGTATCCGAAGAGCCGGCAGAAGATAAAGTTGCAGAAGAATCTGATGAGGACGAAGAGCCGGTGTTTGATGTTTCTGATTTCCTGACGATCATCAAACAGGATCAGGCAAAGAAAAAGGAGCTGGAAAATCAGCTGGCGGAAGTAGAGAAGAGAGCAAAACAGAATACACTTCTTCGTGAGAAGACAAAAGCGGAAGAGTCTTTTGAACAGGAAAAAGGCGTTCTCGACAAAGCACTTGCCATGGAAATTATTTCTAAGGAAGAATATGAGCAGAAGCTGAATATTGCCAGGAAAAAAGTAGAAAATTTTGAAGAGATCAAAAAAATCGAGCAGCAGTTCGAGATGGGCATTATCACAAAAGAAGAAAAAGATGAGAAAATAAATGCCATTCTGAATGCCTGACAAATCTGGTGTCTGCTTTACAGAATCAAAATCAGGTTGTATAATCGGGGCAGAATGTCGTCCGATGGATGGACGAAATGGATAAAGGAGATGTAGAAGTTATTATGGTAAAGATTGATATTATTTCCGGTTTTTTGGGTGCAGGTAAAACGACCCTGATCAAAAAACTGTTACAGGATGCATTTAAAGGACAGCAGGTGGTATTGATTGAGAATGAATTCGGCGAGATCGGTATTGACGGTGGATTTTTGAAAGATGCAGGAATCGAGATCAAGGAAATGAATTCCGGCTGTATCTGCTGCTCTCTGGTAGGAGATTTCGGAACCGCTTTAAAAGAAGTGGTAGAGAAATATCATCCGGACCGCATCGTGATCGAGCCGTCAGGTGTCGGCAAACTTTCTGACGTTATTCATGCAGTTGAAAATCTGCATCTGGAAGCAGACGGAGAAGTGAAACTGAACAGTGCCGTTACGGTTGTCGATGTTCTGAAATGCAAAATGTATCTGAAGAACTTTGGTGAATTCTTCAAGAATCAGGTAGAAGCAGCCGGCACGATCATCCTGAGCCGTACCGATACAAAGAAGGCAACACCGGAAAAAATCGAAGCTGCCATCGAACTGATCCGTGAACTGAATCCGGATGCTACGATCATCACAACACCGGTGGAAGATCTGGGTGGACAGAAGATCCTGGACACGATCGAAGGAATGAAGATCGACCTTTCTCATGTAGAAGAAGAGCATGACCATTGCTGTGATCATGAACATCATCACGACCATGACCATGAAGAGCATGAGCATCATCACGATCATGAGGATCATGACCACGACGATCATGAGCATCACCATGACCATGGAGAGGGCTGCACCTGCGGCTGCCATGACCACGATCATGAGCATCATCACGACCATGATCATGACGAGCATGAGCATCACCATGACCATGGAGAGGGCTGCACCTGTGGCTGCCATGACCATGACCACGAGGGACATCATCATCACCATCATCACGCAGATGAGGTATTTACAAGCTGGGGTAAGGAAACCGTCCGTAAATACAGCCGTGAAGAGATTGAAAAGATTCTGAAAACTCTGTCAGAAGACGATTCTTACGGAATGATCCTGCGTGCAAAAGGTATGCTGGAGAGCGAAGACGGTGTCTGGACTTATTTTGACATGGTTCCGGAAGAAGTGGATATCCGTGAGGGAAGTGCAGAATACACAGGACGTATCTGCGTGATCGGTTCCAAACTGGATGAAGCAAAATTAGAGCAGCTGTGGTTTGCGAAATAAGGAACAAGGTAAAAAAAGATGAGTGATTTTAATATTTCAACACCGGTTTATCTTGTGACCGGTGTCCTGGAGAGCGGCAAAACTTCTTTTCTGGATTTTACTGCGAAACAGGATTACTTTCAAATAGAAGGAACAACACTTCTGATCACCTGCGAAGAGGGTGAGGAGGAGTACGACGAGAAAGAACTTCTGAAATACAACACGGTTGTCGAGAAGATTGAAGAGCCGGAGGATTTTACATTTGAGAACCTCCGTGTTCTGCATCGCAAATATCATCCGGAGCGAGTGCTGCTTGAGTACAATCCGCTCTGGGGTGTCAACAAACTGCGTGCGATGAAACTGCCGCTTGGATGGGGCATTTCTCAGGAGATCGTGATCGTAGACGGCAGCAGCTATCAGATCTACCGTGCAAATATGCAGTCTCTGTTCTCAGAGATGGTGCAGAATGCAGATATGGTGATCTTCAATCGCTGTAAATCAAGTGATCCGCTGACCAATTATCGAAGAGGCATCAAGGTTGTCAATCCTTCCTGTGATATCAGCTTTGAGGATGAGGATGGTGAACTGATCGACCTGTTTGAGGAAAATACGCCGTACGATATGGATGCTCCGATTATCGAAATAGAAGATGTGGATTACGGTATCTTCTATGTGGATATGGATGACCATCCGGACAAATACGTGGGGAAAACGGTGAAGTTCAAGGCTCGTGCCATGAAGAGCAAAAACAAAGAGGCACCTTATTTTGTGCCGGGAAGAAAAGCGATGACCTGCTGTGCAGATGATATGCAGATGATCGGCTACATCTGTAAGAGTCCGATCGCTCCGCAGCTGAAACATGGACAGTGGGTTATGGTCACTGCAAGGGTAGCATTTGAATACGATAAGTTTTATCGCGGAAAAGGTCCTGTGCTGTATGCAAGCAAGGTAGAACCGTGCGAACCGCCGGCAGATGAAATGGTATATTTTAACTAAGTAAGCAAAACGCTGGCGAAAGCCGGCGTTTTGTGCGTTTGGTCTGATACAGTTTCCGGCGGACAGCAGAGGTGCAGGATATCAGATTTTTTCCGCAGATTGGGGGTTTTATTATGAGAATGTATGATCTGATCAGGAAAAAGCGAGATGGGGAAAGATTAGCAAAAGAAGAAATCGACTGGATGATCCGAAGTTATACAAAGGGGGAAATTCCAGATTATCAGATGTCTGCACTGATGATGGCGATTTATTTTCGAGGGATGAATGAACAGGAAACCTTAAATCTGACGCTTGCCATGGCGGACAGCGGAGAGCGGCTGGATCTTTCGGCAATCCATGGGATTAAAGTTGACAAGCATTCGACAGGAGGTGTAGGGGACAAAACATCGCTGGCACTTGTTCCGCTTGTAGCTTCCTGCGGAATTCCGGTAGCGAAAATGAGCGGCAGAGGTCTTGGGCATACCGGCGGCACGATCGACAAGCTGGAGAGCTTTTCTGGATTTTCAACGGCAATCCCGGTGGAAACGTTTATAAAGAATGTCAATACGATCGGCATTTCGATCATGGGACAGACGGCAGATCTGGCTCCGGCTGACAAAAAACTCTATGCCCTGCGGGATGTGACGGCGACCGTGGACAATCTTTCACTGATCGCCAGCTCGATCATGAGCAAGAAACTGGCTGCCGGTGCCGATGCGATTGTTCTGGATGTCAAGACCGGAAGCGGAGCTTTTATGAAAAGCGAAGAAGATGCGTTTGCTCTGGCAGAAGAGATGGTGACGATCGGCAAAAATGCAGGGCGTCAGATGCATGCACTGATCACCGATATGGATCAGCCGCTTGGTTATGCAATCGGAAATGCTCTGGAAGTAAAGGAAGCAATCGCAACTTTGAACGGCAGCGGTCCGGAAGATTTCACGGAGCTGGTTCTGGCACTCGGAAGCCGGATGCTGATCGCCGGCAAAAAGGCAGAGGATGTCGCTTCCGCAGAAAAAATGCTGCGGCAGTCCATCCAGAATGGAGATGCACTTAGAAAACTGGAAGCATTTGTCAAAGCACAGGGCGGCACAGGAGAAGAAGTTTCTCATCCGGAGAAACTGCCTGCGGCCTCTATGCAGATTGCAGTACCATCGCCGCAGAGCGGCTATATTTCTCATATCCAGTGTGATGAAATCGGAGTCTGCTCCCTGCTTCTTGGCGGCGGAAGAGAGACAAAAGACAGTGTGATCGACCTTTCGGTAGGACTGGAGCTGAAGAAGAAAGTCGGAGATTATGTCGAAAAAGGCGAGACACTGGCGGTTCTGCATGCAAATGATCAGGAAAAAGCCGGGCAGGCAGAAGAGAGATTCCTGCGTGCATACCGGTTTTCCGAGACGCAACCACCGAAACGTCCGATGATTTTCGGAGAAATTTAAAAGAATTTCAAATAATACCTATGAAACATACTGAAATTATGGTATAAAGAAAGCATGATGTAAAATGAAGTGTCTTACTCTGCAAAAAGCAATTTGTATAACTTTACCGCAGAGAAGCATTCCCCCGCTTCAACTGCACGGAGCACTAAGCGGTGGCAGGAGTGAAAATCTGCTCAGGAGTATCTTTATGACATCATTTGTTTAAAACAAAAGAATAAATAATATGAGGAGAATAAGTATGGAACAGCTGATTCAGGAATGGAGAGCATCTCTTCCCAAATTCAGGGAGATGACAGAAAAATTTTATGCGAAAGAAGTAAGCGTGAAAGAATACAAAGGATTTTCCGGAGGATACGGAAGCTATGCCCAGAAAGGCGGCGAGGCAAGCATGCTGCGTCTGCGTATGCCGGGCGGAAGACTGACAAAAGAAAAACTGAAATTTATCGCAGAGATGGTAGAACAGTATCATGTGGACAAAGCACATTTTACGACTTGCCAGGCAGTGCAGCTGCATGATCTGGACAAAGACAGCGTCTGTGATATCATGGAAAAAGCAGTGGATGTCGGTATCATCACAAAAGGCGGTGGCGGAGATTTCCCGCGAAATGTGATGTGCTCTCCGCTTTCCGGCGTAGAAATGGGAGAATATTTTGACGTACTGCCGTATGCAGAGGCTGTGTCTGATTATCTTCTGAAAAACGCAGATAAAGTGACCATGCCGCGAAAACTGAAAGTCGGATTTTCCAATTCTCCGGCCAATGTGACACATGCGACCTTCCGTGATCTTGGATTTGTAGCAGCAGAGGACGGAACATTTACCGTATATAGTGCGGGTGGACTGGGCAACAATCCACGCATGGGTGTGAAAGTGGCAGAAAACGTAGAGCCGTCACAGATCCTGTATTATGTGCAGGCGATGGTCAATACCTTCCTGGCATACGGAAACTATGAGAACCGCGGAAAAGCCAGAACACGTTATATGCAGGAAAAACTGGGAAGCGAAGGCTATGTGAAGGCATTTCTGGAGAAACTCGAAGAAGTAAAGAAAAATGAAAAACTGGATCTGAACCTTGCTGTTTCCGGTACAGAAAAAGCAGCCGACGGTGAACTTCAGACAGAAAACAAACGAATCGTGGCACAGAAACAGCCGGGACTGTATGCAGTAAAATATCATCCGATCGGCGGTGTGCCGAAAGTGTCGAAATTTGGCGAGATCTATGAAAGCATCAAAGATGTATCGGATGCAGAAATCCGCATTTCACCGGATGAGACAATCTATATCATCAACCTGACAGCAAAAGAAGCAGAAAAAGTGCTTGCAGCTACGGATGACGGAGCAGAAACTTTATTCGAAAGTTCCGTATCCTGTATCGGAGCAACGATCTGCCAGGTTGGTGTGCGTGATTCCCAGGGACTTTTAAGAAAACTGGTTGAGACAGCAAAAGAATATGATTTTGCGGACGGTGTACTGCCGCAGATCCATATTTCCGGATGTACTTCATCCTGTGGGACACATCAGATCGGAAAGATCGGTTTCCACGGCGGAGTAAAGAGAATTGACGGTGTGACAGAGCCGGTATTTACGCTTCATGTGAACGGCTGTGACAGACAGGGTCAGGAGGCATTTGGCGAATCCTGGGGCATGATCAAAGAAAGCGATATCCCGGACTTTCTCATGGAAGTTGGAAAAACCGTTCAGCAGGAAAACACCGTGTTTGCCACATGGTATGAAAAGACACCGGAGAAATTAAAAGAGATTGCTGAAAAATATCTGATTAATTCAAGTCGAACGCACGTGAGACTTGGTGCGTGATTCTGGTCAGCGAAAGCTGACATATTCTTCTCAGAATCACTGCACATCCTCGCGGAGCGTTTATCTCAGTCGGAGATTGTACTCCCACTGAGAAAGACTTGTTATTACTCACCACTTGCAGAAGTGGGAGTCTTCTCGACTGAGATAAAAAACTTTTGACTTCAATGGATGCCTGCGAATTGCTCCATTACAAGGTAACTCTCACAATCCTGTAAATTTTTCCTGCTTTTCAGAAAAAAACTAGCCGTTTGGATAGTGTACAAAACACGGAAAAATTGCTATACTTTTTCTTGGGAAGAGGAACTTATAAACATAAAACGTAGTAAAACAACAGAGAAAGCGGGGTGTTGCATTGGCAGAAAACAGCATGTGGGAAGAGATGATGCAAGGGGAGAAAATCTGCTATGTAAAACCCCGCCGTGCAATCAGACGCCTGAAAGCGGCAGATGAAGAGAATATAACAGCGTATATTTATGGGGTCAGCGGTTGCGGCAAAACGGAACTGGTCATGCGATATCTGAAGAACCGGAAATATACGCTGTTTAACGCTGGTTTGGTAACAGTGGAGGAACTGCGTGAGATCAAGGTTTCCAAGCAGCGGAAAACCGTGGTGATCAACAGTCTGCACGATATGGCGATGCAGAATGATACTGAGGAGATCCGGGAAGCGATCATCGAACTTGTGGAGCGTGAGGATGTGTGGCTGATTTTGAGCGGACGCTGTGCGGTACCGCCGTGGCTGACTGCTGTGCGGTATCGTGAAGTCTTCTATGTGATCGGTGAGCAGGAGCTGCTGTTTGATGAAGATCAGGCAGATCAGTATATTGCCATGACCGGGATGATCTTCAGTGAAGAACAGCGGGCAAAAGAAAAAGCATACTGCGTTGGTATGCCGATCGGCTGGAGCATCACAAATAGTGTCTATTGGCAGATGCGTATGGGGCAGGATGAAAAGGATGTCACGAAACCGTTTTCAGATGAAGAATACCGGACGATGGTGGGAGAGGCACTGAGCCAGATGTGGGATTATCTGGAATATCATGTCTATGACCGCTGGGAAATATCAATACAGGAATTTCTGATGGAAGTTGCAATTGTGGAAGATTTTACCGTATATATGGCGGAGATGATCACCGGACGCAATGATGTAGAATCGCTTCTTGAAAGGATTCAGTGGATCGGTAATTTCATGGATATTGTCCGAAACGGAAGTGAAACGGTCTACAAACTCAGAAATCAAATGCGGATCAGCATGATCCGGAGGCTGAGGCGAAAATACACAAAAGAGCAGATCCGTAAGCTTTACGAAAATGCAGGACTTTATTACCAGATCAGTAAGCAGCCGTTAAAGGCTCTTTCCATGTATCAACAGGTGAATGACACGGAAAGAATCGCCTCGGTGCTGATCGATAATGTTCGGATAGCACCAAACAATGCTTATTATTATGAACTGAAACCGTATTATCTTAAACTGCCGGAAGAAAAAATATGCAAAAGCCCGGAACTGATGTGTGGCATGAGTATGCTGCAGTCGTTGCTTTTAAATACCGAAGAGAGCGAACGCTGGTACCGGGAGCTTCAAAAATATGCAAAAGAACATACCGGAAGTGAACGGCGTTCAGCGAAAGGAAAGATCCTGTATCTGGATATCGGACTTCCGCACCGTGGCAGTGACCATATGGTAGAAATCCTGAAAAATGCATATTTGCTTCTTTTGGATAAAGAAGTGAAAATGCAGGAGTTTTCCGTTACCAGCAATCAGGCATCTCAGATGAACGGCGGCAAGGATTTCTGTGAGTGGAGCAAGCGTGACCGCGAGCTTGCAGGAAGCATTGGCAAGATTGTGGAATTTGTACTTGGAAAATATGGTAAGGGGCTTGTAAATCTGGCACTTGCAGAAAGCTTTTTTGAAAAGGGCGGAGATAATTATGAAGTTGCGATGCTTGCAAATAAGGGAAGAATGCAGGCGGAGGCAGGAGGCAAGATCGAGCAGTGTTTTGTCGGAGACGGCATGCTTGCCTGGCTTCATATTATTACCGGAAAAGTAAAAGAAGCGGAGGAGCTTCTGACCAGATTCAAGGGTAAAGCACAGCAGGAAAATGCAGAAAGAATTCTGCCGAATATCGATACCTTTCTCGTTCGCTGTGCATTATATGATGCGGACAAAGCAGCGATTGCAAAATGGCTTGCCCAGGCACCGGATGAAGAACTGATATTCTCTATTTATGATCGTTTTCATTATATTACGAAAGTGCGTGTGTATCTGCAGAATGGCAGAAACGAGCAGGCTTATCATCTGCTTTTGAAATGTGCCTATTATGCAAAAGTGATGCAGCGTACCTACATTGATATAGAAGTGAAACTGCTTCTTGCGATCACGCAGTACCGCATGGGTGAGAAAAAATGGGATGAAACACTTGGCGAGGCACTGACAAAAGCAGAAGAATATCATTTTGTACGGATCATCACAAGAGAAGGTGCGGCTATCCGGCCTCTGCTTCAGGCAACATCCTGGAAGCCGTCGGAAGTAGAAAAAGATCTGGCACAGACCAGAAAGAACAAACAGTTCTGGGCAAAGGTTCAGGACGAGACAGAAAAAATGGCACGATTCTATCCGGCGTATTTAAAAGTGGGTGTGGAAGAAGTCACATTGAGTGATACAATGCTTCGAATCCTGAAACTGCAGGCAGATGGAATGTCAAAAGAAAAAATTGCGGCAGAGCTGAATATGACAACCGCTAATGTAAAATATCATACACAGCAGATCTACAAAAGACTCGGTGTTTCCAATAAGGCAGGAGCCGTGATGGAAGCGGGCAAACGAGGACTGATCTGAAAATGCAAAGAAAAGAAACCACAGCACTTGCTGACTGAATCGGTCGGTGGTGCGTGGTTTTTTTTTATCTCAGTCGGAGAAGACTCCCACTTCTATAAATGGCGAGCAACAAATTTGTCTTAGTGGGAGTGCAATCTCCGACTAAGATAAACGCTCCGCGAGGATGCACAGCGATTCTGTTGGGTAAATGTCAGCAAAGCTGACCAGAATCGCGTGCCAAGTCTCACGTGCGTTCGACTTGAACTCAGTCGGAGAAGACTCCCGCTTCTATAAATGGCGAGCAACAAATTTGACCCTGACATCATGGCAAATTTTGAATGCAAATTGAACGAATATGAATGAAAATGAACGTTTGTGAAAACTATACAAAAACGGAAAGGGAAATTTGTGAATTAGTATGATTGAAATTGAACGAATATGATTGTATAATACAATCATGAAACAGAGAGGCACACCAAAGTGCAAAAGAAAGAGGTAAGGCATATGATTTATACGGTAACATTTAATCCTTGTCTGGATTATATCGTAGGTGTGGAAGATTTTCAACTGGGAATGACAAACCGCACCTGTTCAGAGCAGATGTTTGCCGGTGGAAAGGGGATCAACGTCTCTATCGTTCTGAAAAATCTCGGCATTGAGAGTACGGCACTTGGATTTATCGCCGGTTTCACCGGAGAGGAGATCCGCAGAAAAGTCGAGAAGATGGGCATTACATCCGAATTTATCCAGCTTGAGAATGGATTTTCCCGGATCAACATCAAACTAAAATCCATCGATGGAACGGAGATCAACGGCACAGGACCTTCGATCGGAAGTGAAGAACTTGAAAGATTGCTTAAGAAACTGGATACACTGAAAAAGGGAGATGTGCTGATCCTTGCAGGCAGCATCCCGGCAAGTCTTCCGGATTCTATTTACAGTGACATTATGGAACGTCTGGAAGAAAAAGAGGTCATGATCGTGGTGGATGCGACAAAAGACCTTCTGGTCAATGTACTGAAATACCATCCGTTCCTCATCAAACCAAACAATCATGAACTGGGCGATATCTTTGGAGTGGAGATCAGAGAGCGTGACCAGGTAGCACCATATGCGAAGAAGTTACAGGAGATGGGAGCAAGAAATGTTCTGGTTTCCATGGCAGGCAAAGGTGCAGTGCTTCTTGCTGAGGATGGCAGCGTATATGAAAGCCCGGCACCGAAAGGTAAACTGATCAATGCGGTTGGAGCCGGAGATTCCATGGTGGCTGGTTTTACTGCAGGTTATATGCAGAAAGGCAGCTATGAGCATGCATTCAAAATGGGCGTTTCCACCGGAAGTGCCAGTGCATTTTCTGAGAATTTTGCCACAAAAGAAGAAGTAGAAGCGATTTATAAAACATTGTAAAGATGCCAGGGTCAAAAGCCTGAAACTACGATGTCGAAGTGAGAAACAATTCGTATGGCACTTTTGAATTAGCTTCTTGTAGAAAATCTATCACAAAAAAGAAATGTAAGAAAGGAGAACTTATGAGGATCACAGAACTGCTGGATAAGCGAAGCATCAGGATCGACGGTGCTCCAAAATCCAAGAACGAAGCTCTCGACCAGATGGTCGAACTGATGGCAAAGAGTGGAAAAATCAATGACCTGGAAGCTTATCGCCAGGAAGTATACCGCCGTGAAGAGGAAGGAACGACAGGTGTCGGAGAGGGGATTGCGATCCCTCACGGAAAAGGTGCATTTGTAGATAAGCCGGGACTGGCAGCGATGGTTGTAAAGGACGGTGTAGATTACGATTCTCTTGATGGAGAGCCGGTACATCTGATCTTTCTGATTGCAGCACCGAATACCAAAGACAACGTACATCTGGACGTACTGAGCAAACTTTCCGTACTTCTGATGGATGAGGATTTTTCCAGAGCACTGCAGAATGCAAAAAGCCCGGAAGAATTTATGAAGATCGTCGATGAAGCAGATCAGGAAGCACCGGATCTGGATGAAAAACTGAAAGCAGACGAAGCGACCTCGGAAGATCAGTTCCGTATTCTGGCTGTCACAGCATGCCCGACCGGTATCGCACATACTTACATGGCAGCGGAAGGTCTGGAAAAGGCTGCAAAAGCGAAAGGATGTTTCATTAAAGTAGAGACAAGAGGTTCTGGCGGAGCGAAAAACGTGCTGACTGCGGAAGAGATCAAAAATGCAGACTGCATCATCGTGGCAGCAGACACAAAAGTTCCGATGGATCGATTCAATGGTAAAAAGCTGATCGAAGTTCAGGTTTCTGACGGTATCAGCAAAGCGGATAAACTGATAGAGCAGGCAATGTCCGGAAATGTACCGGTTTATACTGCATCGGAAAATGCAGAAGTTTCCGAGAAAAAAGCAGGAGGCTCCAAAGGCCATCAGATTTATATGCAGTTGATGAATGGTGTTTCACACATGCTGCCATTCGTCGTAGGCGGCGGTATTTTGATCGCTCTTGCATTCCTGATCGATGGACTTTGTGTAGATATGACATCATTGACAGCAGAAGCACGACAGAGTTTCGGTTCGATCACACCGGTGGCGGCAACACTGAAATCCATAGGAAATCTTGCATTTGGATTTATGCTTCCGGTTCTGGCAGGATTTATTGCTATGAGCATTGCAGACAGACCTGGTCTGGCAGTCGGATTTGTGGGTGGTGCAATTGCAGCAAACGGCAAATCTGGTTTCCTCGGTGCATTAGTAGCAGGTTTTCTGGCAGGCTATCTTATCCTTCTCTTAAAAAAATTGTTCGAAAAACTTCCGGAAGCACTGGAAAAAATTGCCCCAGTCCTTCTCTATCCGGTATTCGGCATTCTGATCGTGGGACTTGTTATGACGTTTGTCGTAGAGCCTCCAATCGGAGCATTGAACACGGCACTGAACACAGCTCTTACAAACATGAGTGGTTCCAGTAAGGTTCTTCTTGGCATCATCGTAGCAGGTATGATGGCAGTTGACATGGGTGGCCCGTTCAACAAAGCGGCCTATGTATTTGGAACGGCATCCATTGCAGCAGGAAATTACGGAATCATGGCAGCAGTTATGATCGGCGGTATGGTTCCTCCGTGTGCGATCGCTCTGGCATCTCTTCTGTTTAAAGATAAATTTACAAAAACAGAAAGAGAATCCGCTCCGACAAACTTTATCATGGGACTTGCATTTATCACAGAAGGTGCGATTCCGTTTGCAGCATCCGATCCGCTGCATGTCATCCCGGCATGCGTAATAGGTTCCGGACTTGCAGGAGCACTTTCCATGGCATTCAACTGTACGCTGATGGCACCGCACGGTGGAGTCTTCGTGTTCCCTGTAGTCGGCAATCCGCTGATGTACCTGGCTGCACTGGCAGCAGGAACCGTAGTCGGAGCATTAATGCTCGGTGTGCTTAAGAAAAAAATAGCCGAGTAAACCAAAACTTCATCATAAAACTTTTCCTCAGAAAAACCGCAGTGACTTTAAAGTTGTAAAGCACTGCGGTTTTGCTTTACTTTCTTATCTGCTATGAGCTATAATAAAAGGCGTCAAGGGATGTAACTATATGATTTTTTTGCAGCATGAAAAGGGGTGGGATAATATGCTTACTAAAACACGACAGAAAGAGATCTTGAAACTTCTGGAAAACAGAGGCAGCGTGACACTTCAGGAGTTAAAAGATCATTTAAATACTTCAGAATCTACGATCCGTCGAGATCTGAATACGTTGGATGCACAGGGGAAGCTGGTCAAGGTTTTCGGTGGGGCAGTTGCGGCTGACAACATGAGCATACGCGATGAGCAGGTGTCACGAAGAGAAGAAAAGAATTTAGAAGAAAAAAGACTGATTGCACGTTATGCAGCATCACTGATACAGGATGATGATTTCGTGTATCTCGATGCCGGAACGACAACCGGATGTATGCTCGATTATATTTCCGATGCGACAACGGCTGTTTTTGTGACGAATGCACCATCGCATGCACAGAAACTGGCACGCAAAGGCATGGAAGTCATTCTGATCGGCGGCAGACTCAAACAGTCCACGGAAGCAGTGGTTGGAGAAGAGGCATGCAGACAGATCGAGAAATTTAATTTCAGTCTTGGTTTCCTGGGCAGCAACGGCGTTTCGGAACGCTCCGGATTTTCGACACCGGATCAGGACGAAGCGATGGTCAAAAAAAGAGCAATCGAACGCATCCACCGGTGCTTTGTTCTCTGTGATCACACGAAATTTTACAAAGTCAGCCCGATCAGCTTTGCAAAATTAGAAGATGCCGTCGTACTGACAGATTCTGCACCGCAGGGCAATTTTCAGGAGATGCCGAACATCGTGGAAATTTCCGAAGATGAATAGATAGAAATACCAAAAACGGCAAAACTGTAAAAAGTGAAAAGGATGCCGGGAGTGCCTTGAAACAGAGCAATCAGCAGGCATCAAATAAAAAATGGAAAATAAAGGAGGAAGAAAACATGGGATGGTTGATATTGATCGTACTTCTTTTGATCGTGTTGATACTTTTGCTTTCCTGCGTGAAGATTGTGCCGCAGGCAACCGCAATGGTTGTGGAACGTCTTGGCGGATATCGTGCGACCTGGTCGGTCGGACTTCATGTGAAAGCACCGTTTATTGACCGTGTTGCAAAGAAGGTCATTTTAAAAGAGCAGGTGGTAGATTTTGCACCGCAGCCGGTTATCACAAAGGATAACGTAACAATGCGGATCGATACGGTTGTATTTTTCCAGATCACAGATCCGAAGCTGTTTGCATACGGCGTGGAGAATCCGATCATGGCAATCGAAAATCTGACTGCAACGACACTGCGAAATATCATCGGGGATCTGGAGTTGGATCAGACCCTGACATCCAGAGAGACGATCAACACGAAAATGCGTGCGTCGCTTGATATTGCCACGGATCCATGGGGCATTAAAGTAAACCGTGTGGAGCTGAAAAACATCATTCCGCCGGCTGCAATCCAGGATGCGATGGAGAAGCAGATGAAAGCAGAGCGTGAGCGAAGAGAAGCGATCCTGCGTGCAGAAGGTGAGAAAAAATCTACCGTGCTTGTGGCAGAAGGCAAAAAGGAATCTGCAATCCTGGATGCAGAGGCAGAAAAAACCGCAGCAATCCTGCGAGCAGAAGCACAGAAGGAAAAGATGATCCGCGAAGCCGAAGGTCAGGCAGAAGCGATCCTGAAGGTTCAGAAAGCAAATGCGGACGGTCTTCGTTTCTTAAAAGATGCAGGAGCAGATGAAACCGTTCTGGCACTGAAGAGCTTTGAAGCATTGACAAAAGTGGCAGACGGCAAAGCAACCAAGATCATCATACCATCGGAACTGCAGAATGTTGCCGGCACATTGACAGCACTTGCAGAGACTGTAAAAACCGAGAAAAAAGAAACAGCAGATCCGGTTTAAAAGAAAGTATAGGCCATTTTTGAATTTATGAAAAATGAAATGGTTTGAAAACGAATATGGAGGATAAAAAAATGGATTTAAAAGGACGCAATTTTCTGACTTTAAAAGATTTCACGGCAGAGGAAATCATTTATCTGGTCGATCTGGCAGCAGAACTGAAAGAAAAAAAGAAAAAAGGAATCCCGGTTGACACCTTAAGAGGAAAAAATGTGGCTCTGATCTTCGAAAAGACCAGCACGAGAACACGCTGTGCATTTGAAGTGGCAGCACATGACCTTGGCATGGGAACGACTTATCTGGATCCTTCAGGTTCTCAGATCGGCAAAAAAGAGAGCATCCGCGACACCGCACGCGTACTGGGCAGAATGTTTGAAGGTATCGAGTATCGTGGATTTGGACAGGAAATTGTGGAAGAACTGGCAAGATATGCAGGGGTTCCGGTATGGAACGGCCTGACGAACGAATACCACCCGACACAGATGCTTGCTGATATGCTGACGATCCGTGAACACCTCGGACATCTGAAAGGTGTGAAACTGGTATACATGGGCGATGCACGTTACAACATGGGTAATTCTCTGATGATCGCATGTGCAAAACTCGGTATGCATTTCGTAGCATGTGCACCGGAAAAATATTTTCCGAACGCAGCACTGGTTGAGGAATGCCAGGACTATGCAAAAGAGAGCGGCGGAAGCATCACACTGACCGAAGATGTCAAGGTCGGAACCAAAGATGCAGACGTTATCTACACCGATGTATGGGTTTCCATGGGTGAGCCGGATGAAGTCTGGGAAGAGCGTATCCGCGAATTAACTCCATATAAAGTAACAAAAGAAGTGATGGAAAACGCAGGAGAGAAAGCTATTTTCCTGCATTGCCTGCCGGCATTTCATGACTGGGAGACAAAGATCGGAAAAGAAATGGGCGAACGTTTCAACCTCAAAGAAATGGAAGTTACCGATGAAGTATTTGAGTCTGAACAGTCCGTTGTATTTGACGAGGCGGAAAACAGAATGCACACCATAAAAGCAGTTATGGCGGCAACACTTGGAGCATAAAATTTTATGTCAAGAAAAGAAGAAAAATGGATCAAACGGCTGGAGATCTTAGGAGCCTCCGCCGCTGTGATCGTGATCGTATCCGCAGTCGGGACCTTTTTGCTGGATAGTATTGCCATGCAGCTGATGGCACTGGCTGTCGGATGCGGAAGCATAGTCAATGTGGTACTTATGGTGCTTTGTTATTATAAAAAGAAGACCGTACCGAGCATTATTTTTATGATTTTTGCACTGCTTCTCATAGCAACTTTTATTATGCAGATCATGGCTATGTAAAAATGCCAGGGTAGATATAAAAGTGGAGCGTAAGCTTCACGATATGCGAATAGTGGAGTGTTATGTGCCAGTGGCACATGTTTAACACTGACCGAAGCGGATCGTAGAAAGAATTGTGAGAGTACGAAGTACGGAACAATTCGTATGGCATTTCAGTGTAACTGTGGAAATACAAAGCAGTTTTAAACAGAGGTAAAAGAACATGAAAAGTAAAATACTGAATCGTCTGCGTGGTGCAGAAGAATTTGTTTCCGGACAGCAGCTCTGTGAAGAGTTCGGCGTATCCAGAACGGCAGTATGGAAAGCAATCAATCAGCTTAAAGAAGAAGGCTATGAGATCGAGGCGGTACACAATAAGGGGTATCGCCTTTTAGGATGTCCGGATATTATTTCTGCGGAAGAAGTAAAAAGCAGACTTCACACGGACTGGGCGGGCTGTGAAGTGAGATATTTTGATACACTTGATTCCACCAATATCTGTGCCAAAAGAATTGCAGAAGAAGGAGCACCGAACGGAACGCTGGTGATCGCGGATAAACAGACCGCCGGACGCGGAAGATGCGGAAGAGCCTGGGAGACGCCGAAAGGCACAGCAATCGCCATGACACTTCTGATGCGTCCGAATCTCCGACCGGAAAAAGCAAGTATGCTGACTCTGGTGATGGGTATGGCAGTAACAAGGGCAGTCAACGAACTTTACAGTCTGAACTGCCAGATCAAGTGGCCAAATGATGTGGTCTGGGAAGGAAAAAAAATCTGCGGTATTCTGGTAGAAATGAGTGCTGAAATGAATGCAATCCATTATCTGGTTATCGGATGCGGTATCAACGCAAATATGACAGAGTTCCCGGAAGAACTGAAAGAAAAGGCCATTTCCCTGCGAATGATCACCGGGGCTGAAGTGGATCGTGCACAGATCATACAGCGGTCTCTGGAATGGCTGGAAAAATATTATCAAAAATTTGAAGAGACGAGCGATATGTCCGGACTGATGGAAGAATACAATCAGATGCTGGTGAACAGAGGAAGTGAAGTCTGCGTGCTTGACCCGTGCGGCGAATACCGCGGAAAAGCACTTGGCATCAACGATGCCGGAGAACTGTTGGTGGAAAAAGAAGATGGAACGACAGAAAATGTCTACGCCGGAGAAGTGTCCGTACGTGGTGTGTATGGATACGTGTGAATTACTTTGCAGCGGGCAATTTGTTGGTATCAACAGTAAGAATGCCAGAGGCATTCTTGAAGATCGCATGAAACAGAAAGAAGAAAGGAACAACGTCATGAAAAAAGCAAACGAGACAGTCGTTCTGTGCGGAGCGAGTGCCTACGAAGAAAAATATTATCTGAATCCGCAGTTCTCCAAACTGCCGGAGCACATCCGTCAGGAACTGCAGATCATGTGTGTACTGTATACACAGAAAGTAGGCGGAATCCTGATGCTGGAATTTACGCCGGAAGGTCATCTGGAATTTAAGACCGAAGCGAAAGAAAACGACTTCTTCTATGACGAGATTGGAAGCGTACTGGAGATCAAAAAACTTCAGAATGAGAAACGAGAACTGATGGAAGCACTGGAAATGTTTTATCGCGTAGTATTTTTGGGTGAGGAATTCGATTACGATGAAGCTTAAGATAGGAAATGTGGAGATTGCAAATCCGTGTGTGCTGGCACCGATGGCGGGCGTTACGGACCTGCCGTTCCGGCTGCTGTGCAAAGAACAGGGAGTCGGGCTTCTGAGTATGGAAATGGTCAGTGCGAAAGCGATTTCCTTTCATAATAAAAATACGCTGGATTTGATGCAGATCGCAGAGGGAGAAAATCCGATCGCTCTGCAGATCTTCGGTTCCGATCCGGAGATCATGGCACAGTCCGCCGCCGAGATTGAAAAGCGGCCGTTTGATATTCTCGATATCAATATGGGCTGTCCGGTGCCGAAAGTAGTCAATAACGGCGAAGGTTCCGCACTGATGAAGAATCCAAAACTGGCGGGAGAGATCGTGGAGAGGGTTTCCAGAGCAGTAAAAAAGCCGGTGACCGTAAAGATCCGCAAAGGATTTCAGGAGTCCAGTGTCAATGCCGTAGAGATGGCAAAGATTCTTGAGGCATCCGGGGCAGCAGCGATTGCCGTACATGGAAGAACGAGAGAACAGTATTATTCCGGAGAAGCAGACTGGAACATCATCCGCCAGGTCAAAGAGGCCGTTTCCATTCCGGTGATCGGAAACGGGGATATCACCTGTGCAAAAGATGCTGCGAACATGATCGAACAGACCGGATGTGATGGCGTGATGATCGGAAGAGCCTCCCGCGGAAATCCATGGATTTTCCGTCAGGTGAGCGAATATCTGGAAAATGGAAAAATCATTGAGCCGCCGACGATCGCAGAAGTCAAAAAAATGATGCTGCGTCATGCAAGACTGCAGCTGCAGTATCGTGGAGAATACACCGGAATCCGTGAGATGCGAAAACATGTTGCATGGTACACCGCAGGATTTCCGCATTCGGCAAAACTGAGGAAAAGAGTGAATGAAGTCGAATCCATGGAAGCCCTGGAAGAACTTCTGCAAAGCTGGGAGTGAGACAAACGCTTTGCAGTTCGTCTTGAAAACAGTTCAACCCGGAAGCTTAAACGGACGACAATATTTTTCGTAAGGCTGAACTGTTGTAAAAAACGCAGAAAACAAGGGCAGATTGCTTGACAAGGCACAAAACGCAAGGTATAATTTTTGATTACAAGATAGCTGCAAAAAGTGGCTATCTTGTTTCACGAATGTATATTATGATATTGGGGTCAAAAGGTCTTTTGCCCCCAACAAGATGCCTGCGAATTGCTCCGTTACAAAGTAACTCTCGCAATTCTATAAACATTCGGAATCCGCATATTTACTGCGTAAATAGCTACTTCCTCATGTTTAGCGGGTCCCAAGTTCAAATGTCTTATCTTGCAAGCAAGAACGACATTTTGATCTTTTGACCCTGGCATCATAGAATTCCCAAAATTATTTGTTAAAAAGTGCAGGAAAATCTTTCGCTGCACTTAAAGTTATGCTGCTAAGAGCGGCATCAGGAGGTAAAGATGGAAGAAAAGAAGAACTTACTGACTTATGCAGGTTTAAAAGCTCTTGAAGATGAGCTGCACGATCTGAAGGTAAACAGACGTAAAGAAGTTGCCGGTAAGATCAAAGAAGCAAGAGAACAGGGCGACCTTTCAGAGAATGCAGAATACGATGCAGCAAAAGATGAGCAGAGAGATATCGAAGCACGTATCGAAGAAATCGAAAAAATTCTGAAAAATGCGGAAGTAGTTGTAGAAGATGAAGTAGATCTGGACAAGATCAGCGTTGGATGCAGCGTCAAGATTTACGATGAAGAATATGAAGAAGAAATGGAATACAAAATTGTAGGATCTTCCGAGGCAAACAGCCTGAAAGGAAAGATTTCAAATGAATCACCGGTAGGTCATGCACTGCTGGGACATAAAGTAGGCGATGAAGTAACTGTAGAGACTCAGGCAGGAGAAATCCATTATAAAGTACTGAGCATCCACAGATCTAATTAAGGAGTGACAACAGTGGGAGAACAGAAGAATCAAAAGACACAGGACGTAAATCAGCTGCTGAAAATCCGCCGCGATAAGCTTGCAGAACTGCAGGCAGACGGAAAAGACCCGTTTCAGATCACAAAATTTGATGTGACACATCACAGCCAGGAAGTCAAAGATCAGTTTGAGGATCTGGAAGGAAAGAGTGTAGTGCTCGCAGGACGTATGATGTCCAAGCGAGTAATGGGAAAAGCATCTTTCTGCAATATCCAGGATCTGCAGGGCAATATCCAGTCTTATGTGGCAAGAGACAGCATCGGTGAGGAAGAATACAAAGCTTTCAAAAAAATGGACATCGGAGATATCGTAGGTCTGGAAGGTGAAGTATTTAAAACAAAGACCGGCGAAATTTCCATTCATGCATCCAAGGTAACTCTGCTTTCCAAGAGTCTTCAGATTCTTCCGGAAAAATTTCATGGTCTGACCAATACCGACATCCGTTATCGTCAGCGTTATGTCGATCTGATCATGAACGCAGACGTAAAAGAAACCTTTATCAAACGTTCCAGGATCATCAGTGCAGTACGTCAGTATCTGAACGGACAGGGATTCCTGGAAGTTGAAACACCGATGCTGGTATCCAATGCCGGCGGTGCAGCAGCAAGACCGTTCGAAACACATTTCAATGCACTGAACGAAGACCTGAAGCTGCGTATTTCCCTGGAACTGTATCTGAAGAGACTGATCGTCGGAGGCATGGAGCGTGTTTACGAGATCGGCCGTGTATTCCGTAACGAGGGACTGGATACACGTCATAATCCAGAGTTTACACTGATGGAGCTTTATCAGGCATACACCGATTACCACGGCATGATGGATCTGACTGAGAATATGTATCGCTATGTTGCACAGACTGTTCTTGGCACAACCACCATTTCCTACAACGGTATCGAGATGGATCTGGGCAAACCGTTTGAACGTATCACAATGGTAGATGCTGTTAAGAAATATTCCGGTGTAGACTGGAACGAAATCAAAGACCTTGAAGCTGCCCGTGCAGCCGCAAGAGAACATCACATCGAATATGAAGAACGTCACAAAAAAGGCGATATCCTGAACCTGTTCTTTGAAGAATTTGTAGAAGAACATCTGATTCAGCCGACGTTCGTTATGGATCATCCGGTTGAGATTTCACCGCTGACCAAGAAAAAACCGGAAAATCCGGAATATGTAGAACGTTTTGAATTCTTCATGAACGGCTGGGAAATGGCAAATGCTTACTCCGAGCTGAACGACCCGATCGACCAGAGAGCACGTTTCGCAGCTCAGGAAGAACTGTTCGCACAGGGCGATGAAGAAGCAAACCACACCGACGAAGATT
The DNA here is from genome assembly GCF_018783905.1 of Ruminococcus sp. MCC718. Taxonomy (NCBI): domain Bacteria; kingdom Bacillati; phylum Bacillota; class Clostridia; order Eubacteriales; family Oscillospiraceae; genus Ruminococcus; species Ruminococcus sp. MCC718. The sequence continues at coordinate 191 of NZ_WQNP01000057.1, read as the reverse complement.
TCCTGAATGCACTGGAGATCGGTATGCCGCCTACAGGAGGTATCGGATTCGGTATCGACCGTATGTGTATGCTGCTGACTGATTCAGCTGCAATCCGTGACGTTCTGCTGTTCCCGACAATGAAGTCCTTAGATGGTGTAAATAAGAAAAATGATGTAAATAATACAGCTTCTGAAGCACCTGAAAAAAAT
>NZ_WQNP01000056.1:0-1608 GCF_018783905.1 Ruminococcus sp. MCC718 | reverse complement strand
AAGCCTGCAAATAAAAAGTCAAGGCTAAATTGAAGAACATTGAAAATTTTATACAGGTTGAAAATTAGGTATCAAAATAAGACCACCACACCAGTGCTGGCCTGAAAATATTAGTGGATAATTAAGATTCTGGAAGAGATGAAAGATATTCTTTCACTCGTCCGTAGTAGATTCTTAGAAACTTGTTGGCACCTGCAGTCATATAGACATAGTAAGGCTTGCCTTGAGCACGTTTCTTATCTAAGAACTGATAAACAGGATCATCTTGCGGATGCGTTTTAATCAGGACATCCATTACCTGAAATAAAGTCTTTCTAAGATCAGAGGAGCCTCGTTTGGAAGTTGGAACACTTTTTTGTTCATAACTTCCCGATTCATTAACACCGGGATCTACACCGGCAAATGCAGTAATAGCACTTTTGTGAGTGAAACGGGAAACATCTCCGATCTCAGCTATCAACTGAGGACCAAGTGAAGTTCCAACCCCTTTCATAGCCATAACGACAGGATATTCCGGGAGTTTGGATGCAGTTTCATTCATGAGAGTGCGTAGTGACTCAACAGTTGTAGAGGCACTATTAAGCTGGTCTACAGCCTGCTTAATAATAAGCTTTGTAATGGCATCCTTTGAAAGTACAGGAACAAGTTCCTTTGCTTTTCCATAGATTTCCTCAGCTTTGGATTGGCTGAAGTTGTACTTCTTACGTTTGCACCAGTTTTGATAATGGTCGATAAAGGAATTCAGGGACATTTTACGGACACAGTCTACATGCCAGTATGTAGATGCAAAATCAACCCATTTCTGGCTGCCGTCACTGCGTGCAGGACTGTCAAAGTAAGTATTGACACCAGGATAGGTTTGGTCAAGGATGCCGATAAGATTATTTTTCATAGCCGTCTTGTGTTTTATGTAAAAGCCGAACTGACGGTTCATGGTTTTGAGCTGATTGCGTAATTCATCCATAACATTATACTGTTTAAGATTTTGCCATTTGTCAAGAGCATATCGGGCAATCTTAACAGCATCTGCTTTATCAGATTTCACTTTACGAAGAGAATCATTATCAAAGTCTTTGATAAGTTTTGGGTTAATGGCACTGACGAAAAGATTTGCCTCTGAAAGCTGATGAGCGAGGACTTCATAATAACGCCCTGTGTGCTCCATCACGATTCGGGACTCACCTTCAACAGAGTTGATGAGTTCTACAAGTGAATTGATACCACTGGCTGTGTGTTTGATTTCGAAAGGTGCGGAAACAATTTCACCGAAAGGTCGCATGATAGCAACCATACTCTTACCTTTTGAAACATCGATACCTACTGCGTTCATAAATTGTCACTCCTTAAGATTATTGCAATGGATAAGTACCAGTTTTACTCATTGCCTATTCAATCTACTGTGGTGTGACGCGAATGCACCTATGGCGATTCAACCTGCATAAAACGAACGCTGCGAATGAGGAGCTGGTTATCAGTCTTAATTACGGACGCGGAGTCCAAGAAAGTATTCGATATACCGATTGCTCCATCATTATACAGCTTAAGCAACAAGATGGATAATTCCTTACTGGCTGTAAGGGATATTAACCATAAATATATTGTAGTAGA
>NZ_WQNP01000055.1:0-983 GCF_018783905.1 Ruminococcus sp. MCC718 | reverse complement strand
ACGTATAAGTTTTCTTAATACCCATCTTCTTGCCCTTCGGACAAGAAGCATCCCTCGCTCTAAAGAGCTCGGTCAATTTTAATTCGCCGCATCAAACCAGTAATCTACCACTCCATTTCGGAAGCTTACCATGGATCCGTCATCCCAGTTCCAATAAGTAAATCCATAAGAACTGCTGCTGGTGCTGCTTGGAGCACCCCATGTATAGCGTACCTGCTTCTGTGTCATACCTTCCGTAACTCTGTTGCTGTACCACACTTCATCATTGTAATCGCAACTATCTTTTCCAATCTTCTTTCCTTTATAATACAGAGCAAGTTTTATTTTCTCTCCATATTCTGCCGGCTTAATATTAAGTTTGACTGTTTTTTTATTATTTTTGATTTTTTTCTTGTACTTTTTTGTTCCTATCGTAGCCTGAAGAACTGTTCCTTTCGACGGACGTTTTAATTTTACAGTAATACTGGTCTGACGATTGAAAACCGTTCCATGTTTGATATCATAATTACGTGAATAATCAGTCCCGCTCTTCCATTTTTTGTAAACTTTTTTTGTTCCATCACAGTCAATGCAGGAATATACGAGAATTCCCTTTTTATTAAATGTTGCGTATTTTGCTATTTTATCATAAAAAGAAAAATATCTATGGGGTGCTCTCAACTCTCTTTTTGCATTGCACTCTTCACATTTCTGCTCATATGTATGATATTTTTTATTCTCATAATAATATGTATAATACTCATCATAATCCTCGTCTTCCCAGGAATGTGCTTGCTTTTCTGTTTTTACTGCACCACAATCCATACATTCATACTGAACGGTATGATAATTTGCATCATATTGATCTTGTGAACTACTCGGCAACTGAGTTACCAGAGCATCTGAAATCTGGCGGGATACCGCCTTTTTTCAGGGTGCGTCCATGACACCAATACTGCTTGCCTTTCGGCTATGCAGCTACTTTTATTATATCTGGTTTTTTT
>NZ_WQNP01000005.1:0-2099 GCF_018783905.1 Ruminococcus sp. MCC718 | reverse complement strand
GCAAACGAAAGGGCAGTTAATGAAAAGTCTCCATACTGCTTTTTCGTTTGCACCACCTTCGATTCTTTCCTTAACGATTTACAGTTGCTCGTTCTTTTTGAGCCATAGGCTGTACCTCCTTATGCAGGAGTGTACAAAAGTGTGATACCATACTGTCTGTTTGTTCTTTCTTTTTCACAGTTTGAAACTCCTGCTTTTTAAATTGATTTGTTTGATTGAAAAGCATGAATTTCTGAAATGTGAATTTAGAAAATATAGATGGCAGGATGCCAAGAATGTTAAGAAATATGCTTTGAAATTATATTAACATATAGCTCTCATTATTTCAATACATTTTAAAAGCATAATTAAAGTCAACATAAATAATAAGAAACTATTTATGTTTCTCCCACTGGAAAGAAAAAACTTTCGCTTAAGTGCCTTTCGGGGAATTCGTTTATTTGCACATGTACTAATATTCTTTGTCAGAAAGCATTTTAGCAAAACACCTGGCGTTTCCATTTCGCCTGATTCATGTTATACTTAACTACCAGAAACACCAACGAAGAAAGGACTGTTTACTTTGAAACAAATTGATTTTGAAAACGGAAAAATCACCGACAATATCTTAAAAGCGGCTCTGCCCATGCTGATCGCTCAGATTCTGAGTCTGCTTTATAATATCGTGGATCGCATCTATATTGCACGTATCCCGGATATCGGCACAACGGCTCTTGGAGCGGTCGGACTCTGTTTTCCGATCATTGTGATCATCACTGCTTTCAGCAACCTGTTCGGAAGCGGCGGTGCACCGCTCTTTTCGATCGAGCGTGGAAAGGGTGATCACGAAAATGCCTGTCAGATCATGCATACTTCATTTTCCATGCTGACGCTCTGCTCAATCCTTCTGATGCTGACCGGTCTGATCTTTGCAAAACCCATTCTCACGCTGTTTGGTGCTGACCGTGAGAATTTTGGCTATGCCTGTCCTTATCTGATGATCTATCTGCTCGGAACGTTTCCGTCCATGGTCGCGACCGGCATGAATCCTTTTATCAACGCCCAGGGATATGCGACCACCGGTATGATCTCGGTGGTGATCGGTGCTGTTGCCAACCTGATCCTTGATCCGATCTTTATTTTTGCGTTCGGCATGGGAATCCGGGGTGCTGCAATCGCAACCGTCATCTCACAGATTTTGTCGGCTGCTTTCGTACTTCATTTTCTGCTTTGCAAGGCAGAATACAAGGTTCGTCTGCTGCACAGAGAAGAAATCCGTGCCTCTTCAAAATATGCGAAAAATATCATCAGCCTCGGAACTGCCGGATTTATCATGCAGCTGACGAACAGCCTGGTAACAATCTGCTGCAATCACGTACTTTCTGTCACCGGCGGAACGCTCTATATTTCTGTCATGACAATCATCTCCAGCGTGCGTCAGTTGGTTGAGACACCAATCTATGCAATCACGGAAGGTTCTTCTCCTGTTATCAGCTACAATTATGGTGCTCATCGTTACAAACGTGTAAAACAGGCAGCTGTTACCATGGGAATCATGGCACTCATTTATACACTGCTGGCATGGCTTGCGATCATTCTTGCACCGGAATTTCTGATCAGCATTTTCAGTTCTGATAAGAGTCTGCTGGCAGATGCCGTCCCTGCCATGAAACTGTATTTCGGAGCATTTATTTTCATGCTTCTGCAATACATCGGACAGACTATATTTAAATCCTTAAACAAAAAGAAACAGGCGATCTTCTTCTCCCTGCTCCGTAAAGTAATCATCGTTATTCCTATGACTTATCTGCTCCCATATGCATTTCATATGGGAACAGACGGCGTATTCCTTGCAGAACCAATCTCAAATATTATCGGAGGCAGCCTGTGCTTTCTCGTTATGATAATAAGCATACGCAAAGAGTTACGTTGATAAATTAATATAATATATTTTTCAAAAAGAATGTTGCAATTCAAAGCTACATATGCTATACTGCAACAGAAAGAAGGCATTGTGAATTCGTCCATTACTCGTTCACAAATCAAGTAGGAGGCGGTGACTAACCGCCGTCCTCTCACACCACCGTGCGTACCGTTCGGTACACGGCGGTTTCAATAGT
>NZ_WQNP01000054.1:0-16061 GCF_018783905.1 Ruminococcus sp. MCC718 | reverse complement strand
TCATTTGTAAACAGTATTTTAAAACACCTGACATTTCCATTCCTTACACCTGCCAGGAAACCAACGGTCAATTTTTATTTACTTCACCACTTCAATTTTCTCTCCTCCATAATCCCTCAACCCCTGGAACTGAAAGCCTTTCTTCTTATACCCTTCCAGTTTTTTCAGAAGTGTGCCATCTATCTTCTCTCCCGGCACGATCATCGGGATTCCAGGTGGATAAAGATACAGAAATTCCCCGGAAATCCGTCCCTCACTTTCCTGCAAAGCCACGCTTTCTTTCTGGGATTCAAATGCTTTATTCATCGTGCAAATGATAGTATTTCTTGTAACTCCATCTTCAATCCAGTTACCTTCTTTTTTGCTTTCTGTAGTCTGGAAACGATTGATCTGTTCATCAATACCTTTTACGGCATAAAACAGTCTGTGAAAGCCCTGATCCGTGTCACACAGCGAGGTCAGTGCCAGTACATAATTTCCCGCTGCCATTTCCATTTCGATATTGTAAGTACGGAGCAGCATTTTCTGAAGTTCATTTCCGGCGATTCCGCATTTTTTTACAGAAAAAATCAGCTTCGAACGATCGAAATCATAAATACTGTTTTTTCCGACAATGCTCTCATCCACCAAATGAATGGAACGAAATTCTTTTGCCCTTTTATAAATGCGATCCAGCCTCTCAGCAAATTTATCAAAAGCATCTGTTCCCTGCTCTTCCACATAACGAATACATTCATCTATTCCAGCCATCAGAATATAGGACGGGCTGCTGGTCTGGTACATCTGCAGAAACATCCGGACTTTCTGACGGTCAACGAGTTTTCCGTTGATATGGATCAGTGCTGTCTGTGTATAAGAAGGCAGCGTTTTATGAAGACTGTGGATCACGATATCTGCCCCAAGATGCACGGAATTTTCCGGGAAATATTTGGAAAATCCGAAATGTGCTCCATGAGCTTCATCCACGATCAACGGTTTTCCATGTGCATGTGCAATTTCTGCAATTCTCTTCACATCCGAAACAATGCCATCATAAGTTGGCGAAGTAATCACGACCGCCTCGATTTCCGGATGCTCCTCAAGAGAACGCTCCACATCTGCTGGATTGATACCGCCATTTAACATAAATTCTTCCTGAATTTCCGGGTAAACATAATATACATCCAGATTTCTGATCAGTGCTGCATGGTAAACTGCTTTGTGGCAGTTACGTGCAATCAGAACGGTCTTTTTCGCACATGCAGAAACAGCACTTAAGATGCCCGCCGTGCTGCCGTTGATCAGAAAATGGGATTCTTCCGAACCATAAAGTTTTTCCGCTTTTTTCTGTGCCTCCAAGAGAACACCTTCGGCATGATGCAGATTGTCAAACCCTTCTATCTCTGTGATGTCAATTTTATATGGATTAAAATCAACCGTTTTCTGTCTTTTATGCCCCGGCATATGAAACGGATAGATACCGGAATTTCCATAGTTTGCCAGTTTGTCAAATAACTCTCCCATCTCGTCTGCCCTCCTTTTCTTTCGTCTTTTTGTTTCAGTTCTTGTATCTCTGTCTGTAATAACTTCATACAGCTCAAACCTTATCGCAACTGTAAAGCTGCCGAATAGTTATCTCTATCTTAATACATTTTTCCACAAAATCAAGCAATTCTTTTTAATGTATATTGTGCTGAAAAACAAAAACCAGAGGCACAGTGACAACAGCAAGTCTCCGTCATAGTACCTCTGGCATTATATAATCTTATATTTTTTTAAAACCTTCCGCTTCAGCGACCCCTGGCAGGCCAGGAGCTTTGGGTAATGTGCAACTAACGATATTGTAAAAATAGCTTGCAAACAATACAGCCATAATGAATTCGAAAACAAATCGTACTGACGGTAGCAGGAGATTGTTTTCGAATCATTATGGCGTCCTATTTCATACACCTATTCTCACAGCGTTCATTTGCACATTCACAAACCTCCGCTGTAACTTTTATTTATCCTGTGTATCCAGATAAGCTTTACGTCCTTCATCGTACAGGTTATTTCCTTCGCAGTCGATGATAACAAATAAAGGCATATCTTCTACATACAGTTTTCTCAGTGCTTCTGCACCCAGATCTTCGTATGCGATCAGCTCTGCTTTCTTGATACATTTTGCCAGAAGTGCACCTGCTCCTCCGATTGCACCAAAGTAAACACCGTGGTATTTCTTCATAGCTTCTACAACTTCCGGAAGTCTTGCACCTTTACCGATCATACCTCTTGCTCCAACAGACATCATAGTCGGAGCATAAGCATCCATACGTCCGCTGGTTGTCGGACCTGCAGACCCGATAACCTGACCTGGTTTTGCCGGTGTAGGACCTACATAGTAGATCGTAGCATCTGTCGGATCAAATGGAATCTTTTCTCCTCTTGCCAGTGCTTCACACATACGTTTATGTCCTGCATCTCGTGATGTATAAATGGTTCCTGTCAGGTAAACTGTATCACCTGCATGGAGTGTTTTTGCCAGTTCTTCTGTAAGAGGCAGTGTAATATGTTTTTCCATTTAAATCACCTCCGTTTTATGGCGTGTTACATGGCAGTTAATATTGATCGCACATGGCATACCTGCGATATGTGTAGCCATGGTTTCAATGTTCAGACCAATTGCTGTTGTCTTTCCGCCAAATCCCTGCGGTCCAATACCCAGTTTGTTTACTTTTTCCAGCATTTCTTTTTCAAGGTCTGCATAGAACGGATCTGGATTTTCAGAATCGATCGGACGCATCAGTGCTTTTTTAGCCAGCAGTGCTGCTTTATCAAAAGTTCCTCCGATACCAACACCTACAACCATAGGAGGGCATGGATTCGGACCTGCTGTTTCTACCGTCTCAAGGATAAAATCTTTGATTCCCTGAAGTCCGGCAGATGGTTTGAACATGCGAATTGCACTCATGTTTTCACTTCCGAAACCTTTTGGTCCTACTGTGATCTTGATCTGCTCGCCCGGAACGATTTCTGTGTAGATCATAGCCGGTGTATTATCACCTGTATTTCCTCTGCGGACAGGATCTTTTACAACGGATTTTCTTAGATAACCTTTGTCATATCCGCGGCGTACACCTTCGTTGATCGCATCTGCAAGATCTCCGCCTGTGATATGTACATCCTGACCAATCTCCAGGAATACACATGCCATACCGGTATCCTGACAGATCGGTACGCACTGTGTATCAGCGATTTCATAATTCTCAATGATCTTGTCCAGTACTCCCTGGGCAATTTCCCAGTCTTCGCACGCTCTGCAGTTTTTGATCGCACATTTCACATCTTCCGGAAGATGCTCATTTGCTTCGATACAGAGCTTTTCGACTACATCTGTAATCTGGCTTGCCTGAATTTCACGCATGTTATTTCTCCTCTCATTATCTACAGGAGCTGCTCATGACAGCTCCCGTAAATGAAAATATAATGATGCCAGGATCAAAAGCCTGAAACCACGATGTGCTTGCACAAGAGTGGTTTTATAGCATCTTTTTACTTAATTATGCACTTACCACTTCACCTGTGATTTTTCTTTCATGTCTTGCATAATGAGGAAGCAGCATCGGAGATACTTCGTTTGTTTCTACTCCTGCTTCTTTCAGTTCTTCATCGTATGCTTTTACATGATCCAGGTTCATCTCACCAAGTTCTACGTCTTTGTATTTTGCAGCTGCTTTTTTACCTGCATTTCTGCCGAATACGATGACATCGAGCAGAGAGTTACCCATCAGTCGGTTGGTTCCGTGGATTCCGCCTGCTGCCTCTCCTGCAACCAGAAGGTTCGGGATTTCTTTTGTAAATCCGTCTCCTGTGATCTCCAATCCACCGTTCTGATAATGAAGAGTCGGGTAGATCACGATCGGTACTTTTCTCATATCAATGCCATAGTTCATGTACATACGGAACATAGCCGGGATTCTCTTTTCGATGGTTCCCTCACCGCCGAGGATCTCGATCATCGGAGTATCCAGCCATACACCTTTTGCTCCGCCCGGAACTTCTACGCCACGGCCTTCGCTGCACTCACGGATAACACCGGAAGCGTTGACATCACGAGTTTCCAGCGGATGGATGTAAGCTTCTCCGTTTGCATTAACCAGCTGTGCACCTACGGAACGAACTTTTTCTGTTACCAGAGCACCCAGGATCTGTGACGGATAAATAGCTCCTGTCGGATGATACTGAATAGAATCCTGATATAACAGGGAAGCACCTGCACGGTATCCCAGGATCAGACCATCGGCTGTTGCACCGTAATGGTTGGATGTCGGGAATCCCTGATAATGCATTCTTCCTGCACCACCTGTTGCGATAACAACAGTTTTTGCTCTTGCAACAGAGTAATCTCCTGTCTCCATGTTCAGAAGAACAGCACCTGCAACCTGTCCTTTGTCATCTTTGATCAGTTCTACAGCAGAAGTAAATTCTACAACCGGAATTCCGCGGTTGATCACTTCGTCACGCAGCGTACGCATGATCTCTGCTCCGGAATAGTCCTTTGCAGCATGCATTCTCTTTCTGGAAGTTCCGCCGCCGTGTGTAGTTACCATTCTTCCGTCTGCATCTTTATCGAATTCAACACCCAGCTCGTTCAGCCATTTAATTGCATCCGGAGCTTCCATTACCAGTCTCTTTACAAGTTCTGGTTTTGCAGCAAAATGTCCGCCGCCAAAGCAGTCCAGATAATGCTGTACCGGTGAGTCATTTTCTTTATCTGCTGCCTGAATACCACCCTCAGCCATCATGGTGTTTGCATCACCGATACGCAGTTTGGTAACGATCATTACGTTGGCACCTGCTTTGTTTGCTTCGATAGCACAGGAAGAACCTGCACCGCCTCCGCCGATAACCAGTACATCTACGTCATAATCTACTTTTGTAATATCCACTTTATCTTTTATCAGACGGCTTGTAGAATGAAGCATTTCTGCCAGCTGCAGAGGAGCTTTCTGGCCTTTGTTTGCTCCTACCTTGATTTCAGCAAACGCATCTGGGTTATAATCTGGATGGAATTTTTTCAAAAGAGCGTCTTTTTCGTCTGCTGTCAGACGTCTCGGCTCTGTAGCCATACGCTCCGCTCTTGTAGCCTCTACCTTTTTGATAGACTCCATCATATTTTCCGGATATGGTGCATACATATTTTACGCCCTCCTATTTCTCAATTTCTCTGTTGTTGTAAAGTTCCTGCATCTCTGTGATCGGTTTCTGCATGATCTGTTCGATCAGTTCATCATAAGCACCTTTGTGGATCTCTTCCACTCTCTCGGTAAGATGTTTTGCTTCCGGTGCAATATATTTTCCTGTCAGACGTCTTGCCAGAAGACCTACCATCGGATGAGAAATACCAGCCGGGCATCTTACAGAACAACATCCGCAGCTTACACAGTCGAAGGATTCTTCTGCACATTTTTCAAATTCGCCTCTCTGAGCGTATGCAATATACTGCATAACATTCAGATTCTGTGTACATGCTTTTGTACATGCATTACATCCGATACAGCTGTAGATTTCCGGATACAGTTCCATCATGATCTGCTCGGTCGGTCTGATCTCTTCGATGTCGTAAGTTCTCTTGTCTGTCGGGAAGAATGGAATGCTTGCTACATACATACCTTCCTGAACCTGTGTCTGACAGGCAAGACATGTTTTCAGTTCGTTCTGTCCTTTGATTCTATAAATAGTTGCACATGCTCCACAGAATCCATGACGGCAGCCACATCCTCTTTTCAGGGTGTAGCCTGCATATTCCATAGCTGTCATGATTGTTAAATCTGCCGGAACACTGTATTTTTTACCGAAAAAATATACATTTACCATTTCCTGCATTTTGTCGTACCATTCCTTTCTGTACTTTGTCTAGTGATCCTTTTCTTAGTACTCGTTCGGCAACTCGTCTACTTCATCGCAACGGAATACCGGACCGTCTTTGCAGACATATTTGGAACCGATGTTGCAGCGTCCGCATTTACCGATACCACATTTCATACGAAGTTCCAGTGTTGTATAGCACTGAGAACGGTTGAAGCCCAGCTCTTCCAGTCCTGCAAGTACAAACTTGATCATGATTGGCGGTCCGCAGACCAGAGCGGTCTTGTCTGTTGAAAAACCGATTTCTTTCAGGTAAGTCGGAACAAATCCCACATGACCGTCCCAGCCTTCCTGCGGACGGTCGATCGTCAGATGTACATTGACACCCGGAGTCTTTGCCCATACTTCCTGGATCTCTTTCAGTTTTACGAGGTCATCTGCGGAACGTGATCCGTACAGGATGTCAACCGTTCCGTAGTCATCACGATTATCCAGTACATAGTTGATAACGGAACGCAGTGGTGCAAGTCCGATACCACCGGCGATAAACAGCAGATTTTTGCCTTTCAGCTCTGTATCTACCGGAAAATTATTTCCGTAAGGTCCACGGACAGTAATCTCATCGCCAACTTCCAGGCTGTGCAGACAGTCTGTCAGTACACCACATTTTTTAATACTGAATTCCTGATATTCTTTATTTGTAGGGGATGAAGTAATGGAGAACATTGCCTCTCCGACACCCGGTACACATACCATTGCACACTGTCCCGGCATATGTTCGAACAGTTTTCCGCCGCCCGGAGCAGTTACACAGAATGTTTTTACATCCGGTGTTTCCTGCGTGATCTTTGTGATCACACCAACCTTCGGAATCAGTGTATCCAGTGTATAATTTTTATGACAGGTACATTCGCTCATTACTGTTCACCTCCCATGCTTTTGATAACTTTAACGATATTTAAAGAGGACGGGCATTTCTCCACACAACGTCCACATCCAACGCAGGAATACATGCCATCATTGTTTGCCGGGAAATAAACCAGCTTGTGCATGAATCTCTGACGGAAACGCTGCATCTGGCTTGTACGGTTATTTCCGTGAGCCATCATTGTGAAATCAGAGTACATGCAGGAATCCCAGCAACGGTATCTCTGAACACCGTGTCCTGTATCATAATCCTTGATATCGTAGCACTGGCAGGTCGGGCATACAAAAGTACAGGTTCCACATGCAAGACATGGTTTGTACAGCTCTTCCCATTTCGGAGAATTGAATTTCTCTTCCAGTTTGTCTCCGCCCCATCCTTCCAGGGAAAGATTGCTATACGGAAGTTTTTCTACGATCGCACGGATGTTGTTCTTTTCTTCTTCCAGCTTGTCGCTGTCGGCATCTGCATTTTCAAGCAGGCTTTCCACTGCTTTTGTCAGTGCCTCACCTTTTTCTGTGATTGCTTTCCAGATCAGGTCATCGCCCAGCATCCATACAGCAACGTCTGCCGCTGATTTTTCCGGATCTGCACAGTCTACGCCAAATACCTTACAGAAACAGCTTTCTTCCGGTTCATGACATGCCATGGCAACGATGATTCCGTGATCTCTTCTTGCAGCATAAAATGTATCGATCGGATCAGCTAAAAATACTTTATCCAGTACTTCTACACCTTTGATGTCGCAGGCTTTCATGCCAAATACAACAAACTCCTGATCCTGTAATGCCTGAGGCTCGATCTTGATGTCTTTGCCTTCTCTCTCACAGCTATACAGATTTTCGCTCTGTGGAAAGAATACATCTTTTGGAGATTTTACGGTCTTTAAAGTTTCAACGTCAACTTCTGCGTCTTCGCTCCAAGGTCCGAAATTTACCTGTCCTGCTCTTCTGATTGGCAGATACAGTTCTTTTGTTTCTGCGATTGCACGGAATAATGCCGGCAAATTACTTTTCGCTATCTTGTACATACATTATCCCCTTTCTCCAACAATGCTTGGCTCTACATCGTCAAATGTAAAGTTTGTCAGTGGTGCTTTCGAATCTGTATCCTCTCCTGCCTGATATTCTCCGTAGAATTTATCAATATCTTTGATAAATTTACGGTTGAACAGATGCAGCGGAATACCCTGCGGACATACACGGCTGCACTCGCCACAGTCCGTACAACGTCCTGCTACGTGGAATGCACGGATAATGTGGAACATCTTCTCTTCGAAATCATCCACATTTGCCTTCTGTGCACTGTCGAATTTTGTGCTGTCAAATACACATTTACGGCAGCTGCATGCCGGACATACGTTACGGCAGGCATTACAGCGGATACATTTTGATAATTCGTTCTGGAAGAATGCAAATCTCTCTTCCGGAGACATTGCTTCAATCTTCTCTACTTCTGCAAAACGATCTGCATCTTTGGTATCTTTGGATTCGCCGATCAGCTCATCGTATACCTGATGCTCTTTTCCTTTGCAGACATGGCAGCGTCCCAGCATTGCAGATGCATAAGTGCAGGTCTTTTCGCCATAAATTGTCTGGATCGTCAGAGTTTCTGCATCATCTGTCATCTCGGCACCTGTAATGCTTTCGATACCTTTGATGCCCTGCTCTCTGATCTTTTCGATGGACAGTTTACCTTTACATCCAACACCGATGATAAAAGCTTTTTCTCTGTCTACACGATGTTCTTTGATCAGCTGGTTAAAGCTGTATGTATCACATGGTTTTAAGAATACCAGTGTTTTTCCTTCCAGCTTGGAAGCTTCGATCATATATTTGCTCAGGTTTGCACCGCAAAATCCATTGTATACAAAATTCTTCAGCTGGTCTTCGTTTTCAAAATAAGATGGTTCCGGATTATAAGGCAGATCGCCGGCTTTCCAGCCAAGCACGCGTGCCACGGTACCGTCTGCTAACAGTTCTTTCGCACGTTTGATCAATTCTTCCTGCATCTCAAATCCTCCAATCTTACGTTTTTACCAAGAGAATGAATCTTCTCTGCAAACTCGTTCATAGTCTGAGAGAATTTCACACCTTCAGCCGCAGACACCCACTCTACTCGTGTACGTCCATTTTCCACACCGATAAAGTCCAGCATGGAGAACAGCAGTGTCATACGTCTTCTTGCATAATAATTACCTGTACTGTAATGGCAGTCTCCCGGATGGCATCCACACATGATAACGCCGTCCGCACCTTTTTCAAATGCTCTTAAGATAAACATCGGGTTTACTCTGCAGGAGCAAGGTACGCGGATGATCTTTACATCGGCCGGATAAACCAGACGGCTGCTGCCGGCAAGGTCAGCACCTGCATAACTACACCAGTTACAGCAGAATGCTACAATTTTCGGTCTGAATTCAGTATTTTCTATCGACATATTGCATCTACCTCCGCTAAGATCTGTCTGTTAGAGAAGCCCTGCAGATCCATAGAACCGGATGGGCAGGCAACGGTACAAGCACCACAGCCCTGACACAGAGCACTGTTTACCTGGGCAATACGGCGTACTTCACGGATACCGTGGTCGTTTACTTCTTTGTCAATATAGCTGATTGCACCGTAAGGGCAAACATTTGCACATGTAGAACATCCATTACACAGCAGTTCATCTGGTTTTGCAGTACATGGATTGGTCATCAGTTTGTCTTTTGCAAGCAGACCAACTGCTTTTACTGCTGCGGCACCAGCCTGAGATACTGTCTCCGGAATATCTTTTGGTCCCTGACATACACCGGACAGGAAGATACCTGCTGTCGGAGATTCTACCGGACGCAGTTTTGCGTGTGCTTCTGTCAGGAAGTTGTTTGTATCGATACTTGCTGTCAGCATGGTAGCGATCTTTCTTACATCCGGGTTCGGCTCGATTGCTGCTGCCAGAACAACCATGTCAGCTTCCATCAGGATCTGTTTGTTGTCCAGAAGGTCAGAAGCCTGTACAAGCAGCTGTCCGTTTTCCTGCGGAACAACCTTTCCTACCTGGCCTTTGATGTAGTGAACGCCATATTCTTCTACCGCACGGCGATAGAACTCGTCAAAGTTCTTACCTGGTGTACGAACATCAATATAGAATACGGTAACATCTACATCCGGATATTTATCACGGATCAGCATTGCATGTTTTGCAGTATACATACAGCAGATTTTAGAGCAGTAGCTCTTTCCTCTTTCATCAGAACATCTTGATCCGACACACTGTACAAATACCATTTTCTTTGGTGCTTTATGGTCTGACATACGCTCCAGATGTCCCTTTGTCGGACCTGCTGCATTCATGATACGCTCCAGTTCCAGAGATGTAATAACATCCGGGCTCTGATTGTATGCATATTCATCATATTTATCCAGTTTGATCATATCAAAACCGGTTGCTACAACAATTGCACCATATTTCTGTGTGATGATCTCGTCTTTCTGATCGTAATCAATCGCACCTGCCTGACATACCTTTGAGCAGACACCACATTTTCCGGTCTTGAATTTGATACAATGTTCTCTGTCAATAACCGGTACATTCGGGATTGCCTGTGCAAACGGTGTGTAGATCGCACTTCTGTTGCTCAGGCCACGGTTAAATTCACTTGGAGTCTTTTTGGAAGGACATTTTTCCTGGCAGACACCACAGCCTGTACATTTATCCATGTCTACGCTTCTTGCTTTTTTACGGATATCAACCGTAAAATCACCTACGAATCCGCTTACTTTTTCTACTTCACTATATGTATACAGCGTGATCTTTTCATGTGCGGAAGCTTCCACCATTTTCGGTGTCAGGATACATGCAGAACAGTCCAGCGTCGGGAATGTCTTATCGATCTGGGACATTCTTCCTCCGATACTCGGCTCTTTCTCAACGATATCTACTTCATATCCGGCATCTGCGATATCAATCGCTGTCTGAATACCTGCGATACCGCCGCCGATAACCAGTGCACGTTTTGTTACACGGCTCTCACCCGGCTGAAGCGGTGCATTTAAGTTTACTTTTGCAACGGCTGCTCTCATAAGGATAACCGCTTTTTTTGTAGCTTCTTCCATATCCTTATGGATCCAGGAACAATGCTCACGGATGTTTGCAATTTCTACCATGTATGGGTTCAGTCCGGCTCTTTCAGCAGCCTTTCTGAATGTTGTTTCGTGCATACGTGGTGAACAGGAACATACTACCATTCCTGTCAGACCTTTTTCTTTAATTGCAGCATCTATTTTTGCCTGTCCTGCTTCAGAACACATATACTGATAATCTTCTGCATGGACAACTCCAGGCTCCAGTTTTGCCATTTCCACTACTTTTTTCACATCTACAGTAGCTGCAATGTTACTTCCGCAATGACAGACAAATACTCCTATTCTCTGCAATGAGTTCACCTCCAACTTTCTCTCATTTATCTCTTATATCTTCTGAACGCACTTACCAGAAGCTGCTGTGGCAGTTCCGGATCCAGAAGTTCTGGTATTTCTTCTGCTTTCAGATAATCTGCACCTCTCTGACGCACAACCATCTGTCTTGCTGCATCAATCAGTTTTCCAGGTTTTACATCTCTTGGACATCTTTCTACACATGCGAAGCAGGAAAGACATTTCCACAGAGTTTCGGACTGCATCAATGCATCAATATTTTCTTCTGCTACATAGGATACAAACTGATGTGGCTTGATATCCATTTCATTAAAAGCAGGGCAGGTTGCGGAACATTTGCCGCATTTCATACATTTCTGAGGATTTGCACCGCTGATCTTTTTGATCTTTTCTGCATTATCTCTTGCTGTTTTCATTATTCCTGCACCTCCTCTTTCAGACCCAGTGCCTCTGCAAGCAGTTCTGTAAAGTAATGAACCGGAAGCTTGTTTGCACTTGTGCTGGTGTTCAGATTATACAGGCACAGCGGACAGGCTGTGATCAGTTCTTCTGCTCCCATTCCGGCTGCAGAATCCATGATGCGGTCAACCATTTTTCCGCTCATTTCTTTTTCTTTCAGGGAAATATATCCTCCGCAGCACTCGTTGCGGTAACCGTAAATAACAGGTTCTGCTCCGATTGCACGGATAAAATCTTCAATAATGGTTGGATTTTCCGGGTCATCAAATGCCAGTACTGAGCTTGGACGAAGAAGCAGACAGCCATAGTAGGCACCTATTTTTCTTCCTGTCAGCGGTTTTACCACTTTTTTCTTTAATTCATCAAATCCCACTCTGTCACGCAGTACTTCTAAATAATGAAGTACATTTGTCTCACCTTCATAAGGCTGCTCAAGCTGCATATAATTATTTGCTCTTGTGCGGATGTCCTCCACATTTTTCATATCATCATTTACACGTTTGATTACGTGATGACATGCTGAACAAAGCGTAACAAGATCCTGACCTTTTTCTTTTGCATCATTTAATGCACGAACAGAAGAAAGTTTGCTGGCAATCTCATCTGTTCCCAGCGGATATACACCGCCGCAGCACTGCCAGTTTTCAATCTCTTCCAGCTCAAATCCAAGGGCTTTTGCAGATTCTCTGCCGTAACGATCCAGATCTTTCGCTTTTGTTTTCAGAGTACATCCAGGAAAATAACTGTAAACCATTTTTACCTCCTGATGCCGCATATTTGCGATATTTTATTTATAGTAACTTTATACATAACAGAGAATTTTGAAAATTCTGATTTTCATGGATATAATGTTCTGTATCGCATACTGCATACCTTAAAATTCCCTGTTATTTTTCAAACATTCTTTATACCATTATTTGTAACGGTTCAGTCTTTTGACAACCGCAGTACAAAATCTATCAAGTTTCTTTCTCTATGGTGTTTTGTCTGCTGAAATCTTACAGTTCGATCTGTGCAATAACAGATTTCAGTGCATCTGCACTCTTCTTCAGTTTTTCAACTTCTTCGTCTGTCAGAGGTACCGGAACTTTGCCTTTCAGACCGTTCGGACCGATCATGCTCAGTGTACTTAAGCATACATCATCAATGCCGTATTCACCGTGCATCATAGAAGATACCGTTGCGGTAGAATCATAAGCAGACAGCAGAAGTCCGCACAGACGACATACAGAAGCAGATACTGCATAGAATGTAGCACCTTTGTTTGCAATGATCTTTCCACCGGATTTCTGTACATATTCAAGCATTGCATCTTTATCCAGAGTCGGGATTTCTTTGCCGATATTGTTCATCAGTGTAGTGTACTCATCAATGTTTGCACAGGAAATATGTGCACGTGACCACGGAATGAAAGAAGTATCACCATGCTCACCAAATACATAAGCGTGGATATTCTTCTGTGCAATATCAAAATGCTCTGCCAGTCCACAGCGAAGTCTTGCTGTATCCAGGATCGTACCGGAACCAACAACCTGATTCTCCGGCAGTCCGGAAATTTTTGTGAATACATAAGTCATAATATCAACCGGATTGCTTACGATTACGTAGAGAGCATTTGGTGCCTCTTTAACAATTTTCGGTGTGATATCTTTGAGAATATTTACATTTGTCTGTGCCAGCTCAATACGTGTCTGACCTGGTTTTCTTGCAATACCGGAGGTGATGATAACGATATTGGAATCTTTCGCATCCTCATATTCACCTGCTTTGATATTGATCGGGTCGCGGAAGCAGGTTCCCTGGATAATATCCATAACTTCTCCTGCTACTTTTTCTTTATTGATATCAATCAGAACGATCTCAGATGCGATATCCTGATTAGATAACGTATAAGCAATTGTAGACCCAACACTTCCTGCTCCAATGATAGTAATTTTGCTGCTCATAAATTACTCCTTTCCTGAATAAGTTTACTGATATTGTCTATTTTTTAACAAACTCTCGTTTAAAACAGGGAGGCCGCAAACTTAAATTAGCAAATTAAGTTGTATACCTCCCATTAAGTTCCAAAATCCGACAATATACTTCCACGCACATCACATGGATGTTATCTGCGACTGCAAGACCGAAGCTGCAATTTTATCCGCTTAAATCATAGCTCCCTCCATGCAACGTCTTAAAATATCATACCATGTCAGCAACACTTTCACAAGTAAAAAATGAAAAGTTTTTATCAAAATTTGATATAAGCATAAATTCAATGGACGCATCTTATATCCCCATATCTAAAGCAAAGGTTTTTTCGATGAATTGGATAATTTTTCTAATTTCTAATATTGTATCAGATATTTCTTCAAATATTCATAAATTTCTATCTCCGTTGGCGGACATCCCTTTACAAAATGCTCAAACCTGCAAGTACAGTTTCCGACCCCCAGTTTCCCGCTTTTACCGCGGTATCCCTGCCCAACAGCAATTTTACAGTCCAGTTTCTCAAACAAACCTTCCTGTTTCAGCATATCCAGTGCCGGGATCAGATAGCCATAACAGGCACTGCAGGACTCCACTTCCTCGACAGCATCCTGCAGTTCAACAATCTTTCGCTCCCTTGGAATATCCACATTCTCCCAGCCCTTCCATACTGTTTTGTGGATATCTTTCACTTCTTTTGCTTTTCTGTTGATATCTTTTCCGCTTGCCGTTTCTTCTGATCCTTGTTCTTCTTCTTTTGTTCCCTTTTCGAATCTGATCTGTATCAGATTCGCATGTTCCAGATCAGCAGAACCCACACCAAGCTCCTCCGCCATAACCAGATATGGAACGTCTTCTCTCCTATAATAAAGCATCTGACATACAAACGTATCACATAAAACCGGATCTTTTGCTGTCAGAATCCGGTTCATAACAACCGGATTTCCTCCATCTTCAAAATCCAGATCACCACAGATATTATCCACTACAATAAAATCCTGATGAATACCCACATTCAGATGTGCGATCGGTTTATGCAGACCCAGCTTATGAAAGTGCCTCTTCTCCTTATTTGGAATCAGACCTTTCATATTTTTCAATGCACAGGTGATCTTTGTCTGGCAATGTCCTTTCAGAACTGGAACATTGATCAGAAAATCCAGCTTTCTCACACTGCTGCAGATTTGAAGTTTCATTCCGGCACAATCCACTTCACTGCTTTCATCGAGCTGCATATCCCAAAATGGTACGTTATATTTTTCAACCAGCCTGTCATATCCACAAACTTCCATGGATTCCGAAGTTTTATCCCCAACCCAGGAGCTCTCCAGCATCACGATATGTTGACAACTTCTTTCCTGTAAATATTCAATAATCCCCGCAACAATCTCCGGATGTGTTGTTGCACCATAAGAAGCCTCCGTCGGCGATACTAGGTTCGGCTTTATTCCGATCAGCATCTGATCTGCATTTTTTTGCTTCTGATCTGCCTTTTTTTTAATTTCTGCCCACAGATCTGACTGTGCAAGGATCTCCTTTGTCATCTCTTTATATTCCGTTCCGGAAATCATATATAAATCATTTTTCTTCAAATTTCCATCCTCCTTTTTCAATATCCGTAAAGCGGACATTCACAATCCGCTTCGCTACTTGCTCATGAACGCAATCGTATATCCGTTTTAAGCAACAAAAAAGCACTACTCACTATGAGTAATGCTTTTCTCGAATCATGAGGCATCGGGGATTCGAACCCCGGACAACTTGATTAAAAGTCAAGTGCTCTACCGACTGAGCTAATACCCCATTCTGTCTTTTCAGACAAAATGCCTGGTTCCGGAATCGAACCAGAGACACGAGGATTTTCAGTCCTCTGCTCTACCAACTGAGCTAACCAGGCAAAATTGCGGGGGCAGGATTTGAACCTACGACCTTCGGGTTATGAGCCCGACGAGCTTCCAGACTGCTCCACCCCGCGTTATGAAATTAATGGATGGAGGTGGATTCGAACCACCGAAGCAATTTGCAGCAGATTTACAGTCTGTCCCCTTTGGCCACTCGGGAATCCATCCATATGTTAAAAATATTAAATTATTGTATCTTTTAGGCTAAGATACAAAGCCGATGATCGGACTCGAACCGATAACCTGCTGATTACAAATCAGCTGCTCTGCCAATTGAGCCACATCGGCAAGCCTTAAAAAAATATGGCTAATGGGACCTACAGGGCTCGAACCTGTGACCCTCTGCTTGTAAGGCAGATGCTCTCCCAGCTGAGCTAAGATCCCATAAACGACCCAGATCGGACTCGAACCGACGACCTTCGCCGTGACAGGGCGACGCTCTAACCAACTGAGCCACTGGGCCTTTTCTAAAGGTTATATACCTTCAAAACCGCATACAGACCATAAATCCTACATCTTTTTCTTCTATCCTGAACCTCACACTCTCGTGCTTGGTTAAGC
>NZ_WQNP01000052.1:0-840 GCF_018783905.1 Ruminococcus sp. MCC718 | reverse complement strand
ACAGATGCTAAATATATGAATCCGAGAATATCCTTTGACGGATTAAACTGGTGGATTAGCGTATGCGTGGAATTTCCAGACTGCAAGAAAAATCTAAATAATGATGGTATAGGAATTGATTTAGGAATTAAGGATTTGGCTATTTGCTCTGATGGCAACACATACAAGAATATTAATAAAAGCCAAGTAGTTAAAAAACTAGAGAAATGCAGACGCAGGTTACAGCGTAGAGTTTCTCGAAAGTATGAGAAAAATAAGAAAGGAGTAAGTTACTGTAAAACTAAAAATGTAATCAAAAACGAAAAACTTTTACTTAAAGTGAATCATAGATTAACAAATATTCGTAAAAACTATTTAAATCAGACCACATCTGAAATCGTAAATCGAAAACCAAGATTTATTTGTATCGAAGATTTAAACGTTAGTGGAATGATGAAGAATAGACATTTATCCAAAGCGGTTCAGAATCAGGGATTCTTTGAATTCAGAAAACAGCTTGAGTACAAATGTAATAACAATGGTATTCAGCTCATTGTAGCTGATAGATTTTATCCATCGTCAAAACTTTGTAGTTGTTGTGGAAATATAAAAAAGGATTTGAAATTATCTGACAGAATTTATAAATGTGAATGTGGAAATGTTATAAATAGAGATTTTCAAGCATCACTAAACCTAAAAGCTTATGGAGAAAAATTTGCAAGCTAACAATGAAACGTTAATGCAAATATGTACGGATACGTTAATTCGGAATTTACGCCTATGGAGAGTACAAGAACTTGTGAGTAGTATCTGTTTCGACAGTACAAAAGCATACTCATTGAAGTAGGAATGAAACATAAA
>NZ_WQNP01000051.1:0-16657 GCF_018783905.1 Ruminococcus sp. MCC718 | reverse complement strand
AAATATGTCAAAATAGATACATTCTATGCCAGTAGTCAGCTGTGTTCCGTTTGTGGATACCAAAATACAGAAACAAAAAATCTATCAGTAAGGGAATGGACATGTCCTGTCTGTGGAACAAATCATGACAGGGATATCAACGCAGCAAAAAATATACTGGAAGAAGGATTAAGACGAATAGCATAAAAGGAATAACAATATAGGGCAGGGACTGCCCGAATGAACGCCTGTGGAGATAGTAGGTTACGAGGTCTGCGAAGCAGGAAGCCCATTGGCTTTAGACAATGGGTAGTTCACTGTGAGAGAATACAGCATGCTCAGATTCAATGAGTGCAGTATGAAAAGCTGAAGTATAGAAAAAAAGAAAGTGCATATCCTAAATCAGCAAAACGGCAGAGAGATGATGCAAGGAGGCAGGATATGATTTCTTATGCGGAACAGGAGTTATTGGAAACCATTGTGAAAAATACGAGCAGGTCGCTTCAGGATATTTATACTGTGTTGGGAAAGGTCTATGACGATGAGCTGGCACTGGATCTGAACATACAGGCGGCAGGCTATTCCGGGATCAAAGAAAAGGCGGCAAACTGTCTGTTTGAGACGGGAAATGTTCCGCCGCTGCTTGGTGTGATGGAGCGGGCGAAGCGGTGGGGAATGCTGCAGGCGAAGACGGCATTAAATGTAAATACCGGATATATGGCGAATATGCTGGCAAAAGAAGAACGGCTTCGCAGAAGTGATATGCAGAAAGCAACGCAGAAGCTGGAAATTTGCGGAAAAGAGTCTGAAACGATTGCCCGGGAATTTTTAAATCTTGAAGAAAAGAATATTCGGATTTTGCAGAACTATTGTCGGAAAAAAGAAAAAAAGAGTGCAAAAAACGGATAAAAGAGAGTGTTTGACGGCAGTTGTACAACGTGTTATACTGTACTATACTTTTAAAAGAGCGGGAGAGAAGAACATGCCGGCAAAAAAAGAAAATCGCATGAGAAAAGAGTTCGAAGAAAAAGATATACACCAGGAAGTGCGGCTGAACAAATATTTAAGTGAGGCGGGCGTCTGCTCAAGGCGTGAAGCAGACCGCCTGATCGAAGAAGGAAAAGTATTTGTGGACGGCGTGCGTGCAGAAAATGGCAGGAAGGTAACGGACGAGATGGAGATCACCGTCAACGGAAAACGATGCAGCAGAGGGCAGAAAATGGTTCTGCTGGCGTTTCACAAACCAGAGGGCGTAGTCTGCACGACGGACAGACGCTGGAACGATGTGACCGTGGAGGATGTGCTTCAGTATCCGACACGCGTTTTTTCGGTTGGAAGGCTGGATAAAGATTCCGAAGGACTGCTTTTGGTGACAAACAACGGAGATATCATCAATCAGATCATGCGTGCCGGTAATTATCACGAAAAAGAATATCTGGTGACGGTGGATAAACCAGTCACAGAAGAATTTGTCGAGCAGATGAGCCGGGGTGGGATCCCGGTTCTGGATGCCAGAACCAGACCGTGCAAGGTGGAAAAGATCGGAAAATACCGCTTCCGTATCATTCTGACGCAGGGACTGAACCGACAGATCCGCCGTATGTGCGAGTATTGTGGCTGTCGTGTGAAGAAACTGGTGCGGGTGAGGGTTATGAACATTGAGCTTGGTAATCTGCCAAAAGGACAGTACCGGGATGTGACGGAAGCAGAAATGCAGGAACTTTACCGGCAGTTACGGGCAGGAAATAAAAAAGCGGGAAAGAGCAGGAGGGGAACATGGACAAAAAACGCGAGAGAATGAAAGAGCTGACAGAGCTTCTGACAAAAGCAGGGAAAGCCTATTATCAGGAAAGCCGTGAGATCATGAGCAATTTTGAGTATGACCGGCTGTATGACGAGCTCCAGAAACTGGAAGAAGAGACCGGGATCGTCCTGGCAGGAAGTCCGACCAGACAGGTCGGTTATGAAGTGCTCGAAGAGCTTCCGAAAGAGCGACACGAGCAGCCGATGCTTTCTCTTGACAAGACAAAAGAAGTCGAAGTGCTGAAAGATTTTGTCGGTGCCCATAAAGTGCTGCTCTCCTGGAAAATGGATGGCCTGACCGTCGTACTGACATACCGTGAAGGTACGCTTTTTAAGGCAGTCACACGCGGAAACGGTGAGATCGGGGAAGTTATCACAAATAATGCCAGAGTTTTTGAAAATGTTCCGCTTACAATACCATATAAGGGCGAGCTGGTCCTTCGCGGAGAGGCGGTTATTTCTTATAAAAATTTTGAGAAGATCAATGAAGAGATTGCAGATGTGGATGCAAAATACAAAAATCCGCGAAATCTGTGCAGTGGGTCTGTGCGTCAGCTGAACAATGAGATCACTGCCAGACGCCATGTACAGTTTTTTGCATTCTCTCTGGTGCGTGCGGACGGCGTGGATTTTGAAAATTCCAGAGAAAAGCAGTTTACATGGCTTTCGGAGCAGGGATTCGATGTGGTAGAGCACAAAATGGTGACAAGGGAGACTGTGGAGAAAACCGTTGCCTGGTTTGCAGAAGAAATCGAGAACAATCCGATTCCGTCGGACGGACTGGTAGCCATCTATGATGACATCGCATATGGCATTTCCCTTGGACGGACGGCAAAGTTTCCAAGAGATGCCTTTGCATTTAAATGGGCAGATGAGATAAAGGAAACGCATCTGCTCTCGATCGAATGGAGTCCGTCAAGAACCGGGCTGATCAATCCGGTTGCGATTTTTGAACCGGTGGAGCTGGAAGGAACAACGGTGAGCCGTGCCAGTGTACATAATCTCAGCATTATGAAGGCACTGCAGCTTGGCATCGGTGATACCATTCAGGTTTATAAGGCCAATATGATCATTCCGCAGATCGCCGAAAACCTGACCAGAAGCGGAAACATAGAGATTCCGCAGACCTGTCCGGTGTGCGGCGGCGTAACCAGGATCCAGAGGACGGCAGATGTGGAGACCTTATACTGCACCAATCCGGAGTGTCAGGCAAAGAAGATCAAATCTTTTGCACTGTTTGTCAGCAGAGATGCGATGAATATGGAAGGAATGTCGGAAGCGACTCTGGAAAAATTTATCGGAAGCGGATTTATCCATGAATTTGCAGATATTTTCCGGCTTTCCCGATATAAAGATGCGATCGTTGAGATGGAAGGATTTGGCGAAAAATCCTACGAAAAACTGATGGCGGGAATCGGGCAGGCAAGAAATACGACACTGCCGCGGCTGATCTACAGCCTTGGAATCCCGAACATCGGCGTTGCAAATGCGAAGATGATCTGTAAGGCGTTTGATTATGACCTGGAAAAGATCCGCACTGCAGATGCCGAGACGATGGCGGGGATAGATGGCATTGGAGAGGTGATCGGAGCAGCGGTTGCCGATTATTTCCGGGATGCGAAAAAGGCAGAGCAGCTGGATGATCTGCTTGAGGAGATCCATCTGGAAAAATATGTGCCAAATGAAACAGAACAGATCTTTGCAGGCAAGAATTTTGTGATCACAGGCTCACTGATTCATTTTGCAAACCGCAATGAGCTGAAAGCAAAAATTGAAGAAAAAGGCGGGAAAGTCACAGGTTCTGTCACTTCAAAAACGGATTATCTGATCAACAATGACACACAGTCATCTACTTCAAAAAACAAGAAAGCAAAAGAATTAGAGATACCTGTCATTTCAGAAGAAGATTTCCTTGGTATGCTGGAACAGAGGTGAGAATAGCATGGCAGAGAAAGAAAAAAAGCAGTCGGTACAGACGATTCAGACAAAGACGAGGGTAGAAAAAGGAAAAAGCAGTATTGCCAGTGTGATTTTCGGCAGGACCGGTATTATCATACTGCTGATCCTGTTGCAGTTTGGCTTTCTGATCGCGGGATACACGTATCTGCAGGGCAAGATGTATTTCATCGATTCTGTCGTGAAGGCGGGAGCAGTTATTCTTGTTATTTACTTAACAAATAATCGGAGCAATCCGGCTTTTAAGATGGTATGGATGACGATCATGCTGGTGGCACCGGTGTTTGGTGTGCTGCTCTATATTTTTGTGGAGTTTCAGGTCGGAGTGCGGTGGCTCAATGCAAGACTGGAGCACATGCACGAAACGACGAAGAAACACTGGACACAGGATGAAGCTGTGCAGGAGCAGCTCAAAGAAGAAGATTCTGAGGTCGCATCGCTGGCACATTATGTCTGTGAATACGGCGGATTTCCGGCATATGAAAACACCGGCGTCAAATACTTCAGCTGTGGGGAAGATAAGATTGAAGAACTGATCCGTCAGCTGGAAAAAGCAGAGAAATTTATTTTCATGGAGTATTTTATTGTGGCGAAAGGCTACGTGTGGGATCGGGTGCTGGAAGTGCTCAAACGAAAGGCAGCCGAGGGCGTTGAAGTACGTTTCATGTATGACGGTACCTGTACGGTATCGCTTTTGCCGCCGAATTACCCGAAAAAACTCGAACAGGAAGGGATTGCCTGCCGTGTGTTTTCACCGATCCGGCCGGCTCTGTCCACACATCAGAACAACCGCGATCACCGAAAAATCGTGGTGATCGACGGCAAAGTGGCATTTACCGGCGGCATCAACCTGGCGGATGAATATGTGAACCGCAAGATCCGTTTTGGGCACTGGAAAGATACGGCGATCATGCTGGAAGGAGACGCAGTGCGAAGCTTTACGCTGATGTTTCTGGAGATGTGGAACGTGGCCAAAAGCGAAAAAGTAGAAGAGTTTGATCCGTATCTGGATGTCATATACGAAAGAGAAAAACATTCCGGCGAAGGTTTTGTGATTCCTTACGGCGACAGTCCGATTGACGGAGAACACGTAGGAAAAATGGTGTATATGGATATTCTGAATACCTCAAAACGGTATGTACATATCATGACACCTTACCTGATACTGGATAATGAGATGATGACAGCTTTGAAATTTGCGGCAAAACGCGGGGTGGAAGTGATCATTATTATGCCGCACGTGCCAGATAAATGGTATGCTTTCGTCCTGGCGAAAACGTACTACAATGAACTGCTCGATGCCGGTGTGCAGATTTATGAATATACACCGGGTTTTGTGCATGCAAAAGTATTTACAAGCGATGACCGCAAGGCCGTGGTCGGAACCATCAACATGGACTACCGCAGCCTGTATCTTCATTTTGAATGTGCAGCTTTTTTATATGAGAACAGTGAAATCCCGGCGGTTGAGAACGATTTCCAGGAAACACTGAAAAAATGTCAGAAGATCACACAGGAAGATTACAAAAAGCAAAAGAGCTTTGACAAGATCGCAGGAAGTATCCTGCGTGTATTTGCACCGCTTATGTAGAAATAGGACGACGGTGCCACAGAAAACGAAACACTGAAGGAGGACAATTATCATGCCGATCAAGGTTCAGGGCGATCTGCCCGCAAAAGAAATACTGGAAAGAGAAAATATATTTGTGATGGATGAGAATCGGGCGATGCATCAGGATATCCGTCCGATCCAGATCCTGATCGTGAATCTGATGCCGCTCAAAGAAGAGACTGAGCTGCAGCTTCTGCGATCCCTTTCCAATACGCCGCTCCAGATCGATGTGACCTTTTTAACGATGAACAGTCACGAATCCAAGAATACCTCTACCAGCCATCTGAATAAATTCTATCTGCATTTTCAGGATGTGAAAGAAAATAAATACGATGGCATGATTGTCACCGGTGCACCGGTCGAGAATATGGAGTTTGAAGAGGTGGATTACTGGAAAGAGATCACGGAGATCATGGACTGGAGTGAGACGCATGTAACCTCTACCATCTTTTTGTGCTGGGCGGCACAGGCATCTCTCTATCATTTTTACGGTCTGAAGAAAAGACAGCTTCCGCAGAAAATGTTCGGTCTGTTCTGGCATCGCGTGCTGAACCGCAAGATCCCGCTGGTGCGTGGCTTTGATGATGTCTTTCTTGCACCACATTCCAGACATACTGAAGTTTCCATCGATGACATCCGTGCGACAAAGGAGATCACGATTCTTGCAGAGTCCGATGAGGCAGGATTTTTCCTCGGTATGGCGGACGGCGGAAGAAAGATCTTTATCATGGGACATCCGGAATACGACCGTGTGACTCTGGATGGAGAATATAAGAGGGATCTTGGAAAAGGAATGGATATCCAGATGCCGAAAAATTATTATGAAAATAACGACTGCAAAAACAAACCGCTGCTTCTGTGGAGAGCACATGCAAACAATCTGTATACAAACTGGCTGAATTATTATGTATACCAGAGCACCCCGTTTGACCTGATTGGAACACCGGATTTTTCCAGCATCTCCATGGATTAAAACTTTATGAGACATTATTTTTAGATGCATAAGAAAAGAACACGCCCACTTTACCGGATCTTTCGGCGAAGCGAACGTGTTCTTTTTTGCCCTAATCTTTCAGGGATTTGTCGGACAATCCCTGAGCATAGGCGACAAGCCTTGCTTTGTCAACCGTATCCAGATCGTGAAAACAATCAAGCAGTGCAATGTCTTCGTTGGGAAGAGGACTTGTTGCGGATGGTTTTCTTACATCAGAGCGTCCGATCAGATAATCGGTGCTGACATGGAAAATATCTGTCATTTTGATCAGAGATTTCAGACTTGGCAGATGCTTTCCGTTTTCGTACGCACTGACGGTTTCCTGAGATACTTCCAGCTCCAGACTGAGGCGAAGTTGTGTGATATTCTTTTCGGCACGTAATTCACGAATGCGATTTTTCATTTGTAACCTCTCCTTCTCCAATATCATACAATTTATACTTGTATCGCTCAGAGGCAGCTGTTATAATAAAAACAAGTACAACCTGTAAAATATATGGGGAGAACAGGTAAAGATGCCAAAACTTCGAAAATCAGTCGAAAGACAGAAGAGAAGCGGGAGAAACATTCAGAACGTCTGCAATCGTAAACAGCTTTTCAAGGGAGATCGAAGTGATCTTTCCCGGAGCTTCCAGATTGCTCAGATGTGTCCGGCTCATCGATATCAGGGCGGCAAGTTCCTCCTGTGTGAGTCCGCGCAGTTTGCGGTAACGGGCGATATTCAGCCCAAGCTGCTGTAGTTGTCTGGGATAATTTGTGTTTGACATGAGTTGATACCTCCGCCAAAACTTTATATGGGGAAAATGAGAATAAAAAGGCTCAGCAGGTTCATTTTGCAAAGCCACATATTGCAAAACAAGAGAAAAGATATTATAATAACAAAAGATTATAAAAGAAATGGCTCAGTGTTTTTCCATCTGTTTTCTGTAACAGGCATAAGATAAGACTTCGTTCAGTGCCGGGGAGGCCATATCCTGGCAGGTTGCAAAGAGGAGATACATTTCGGCACTGGCAAAGGGGTATTTCTCCGGACAGTCGGTCATGCCGACCAGATAGTCAAGTGAGGTATCATAAAATTCTGCCAGAAGCTTCAGTATATCCAGAGGTGGCACACGCAGGCCGTTTTCGTAGTTGCTGTAGGAAGAACGGCTGAGATGGATTTTTGAGCAGACATAGGACTGTGTGTAGTTTGCTTTTGCACGGAGAAATTTCAGACGGTTTGCAAGATCGTTTGTGTTCATGAAGAACCTCCCATATAGTATATTTGTTGTTGGTGATGCAGTGAAAAATGCCATTAAGCCATAAAACGGCTCCTGTGCAGACATATCGTGGTTTTGGACGTTTGCCCCTGACATCTTCACAGTTGAGTATAACATAAAAGCCTTGGGTTTGGGGAAAATAACAGAGTTTGAGGAAGAGAAGTGGGAATTGACAGAATGAAATGGAAATATTTGCGTTATGTAATGAAAAACAAAAACAGTAAAAATCCGTGGAAACGGATGATTGTAAGATGGTACACGATGTTCTTAAGGCGAGGATGCCGCAGAGAACGGCGGTATCTGGCAAAAAGGTATATTCGCGTCGCACCGCCGAAATACACGGCAAAAGATATTCTGCAAAAAGCAGGAAAGTAAACAGATTCAGCAGCTTAAATAGCTGTTGTGGTAACGCCCGTCAAATGTGACATCTTCCCCGAACCAGGCGGGCGGACAGAAAGAATTGGCACTTGCTTCGTCCGGGAATTCGACTTCGGCAAGAAGCAGGCCTTTGCAGGGTTCATAAAATACATCCAGTTCGATGGTAAGACCATTCTCCATAGGGATCAGATAACGTCTCTTGGAGATCAGTTTGCCGTCGATTTTTTCTTTCAGATGGGCATAACCTTCTGCACCGAGCGGCAGGTTGTATTCTTCCCGTGCCATCAGGCCGCCGGATTTGTAGGTGAGGATATAGTCGTCGTCCTGACGGCGGATGCGGACGACCGGTTTGCGGCAGAGATAGCCCTGCTCGATCAGAACACTGCGGCAGGATTCAAGATCCGCAGGAAGATTTTTTTCATCGATCAGATATTTTCGTTCAATTTCCATAAATCAGTACCTCCTGAAAAAAGAATATCGCAGAAAACAAAAAAGTGCAAGTACAAGTAGATTGGGACTGGAAAGAAGCGTCTGTTTTTGGTAGAATGTCAGATAGATCAACAGGAAATAACAGGGTATGCAGATACCGGAACGGAGGATAAAATGAGTAGAGTTGGGATTTTTCTTGCAGATGGATTTGAAGAGATCGAAGGGCTGACGGTGGTTGACATCTTAAGAAGAGCCGGGATCGATATTTCCATGATCAGCATCAATGGGAAAAAGAAAGTGACGGGAGCACATGGGATCGCTTTAGATACGGACGAAGATATCGTACAGTGCGATCCGGATAAACTGGATATGCTGGTGCTGCCGGGCGGTATGCCGGGCACGACGAATCTTGCGGCATGTGAAAAGCTGACGGAGGCACTGAAAAAGGCAGACCAGGAAAAACGCGGGATTGCGGCGATCTGTGCGGCACCGAGCGTGCTTGGTGACCTCGGATTTCTGAAAGGGAAAAAAGCCGTCTGCTATCCGGGATTTGAAAGCCGTCTGACCGGAGCCGAAGTGCTTGCAGTTCCGGTCGTAACAGACGGGCACATTACCACGAGCCGCGGCATGGGAACGGCGATCGCATTTGCACTGGAACTGACGAAAAGACTGAAGGATGAAGAGACGGCGAAGCAGGTTGGCCGTTCGATCATTTATAACGTATGATATGGACGATACGTGATCTTAAGAAAAAAGCACGGAAACTTCTGAAAAACTGTTACTGGCCGGCGGTTGCAGTCTGTCTTCTGACGACGATGCTGACCGGATGGATCGGCAGTGCGGGCATCGGTATCGGCAGGATCCAGGCAGAAAATGCATCCGGGCTTG
The DNA here is from genome assembly GCF_018783905.1 of Ruminococcus sp. MCC718. NCBI lineage: Bacteria > Bacillati > Bacillota > Clostridia > Eubacteriales > Oscillospiraceae > Ruminococcus > Ruminococcus sp. MCC718. The sequence continues at coordinate 7,359 of NZ_WQNP01000051.1, read as the reverse complement.
AGATGTCAGAGCAGCGGATGCGAGAACTGAAAGATGATCTGAAAGACCGCAATCCGATCGCAGAATATAAGATCAGCATTGTACAGAAACAGCTGAATCTGCTGGTCTTTGTCTTTGCGGTCACAGCATCGATCGTGATCGTGGTGCTTGGTCTGCTGGTCATCTTCTGTATCGGTAATCCGGTGAAGGTCAGTTCCAAACGTTTTTTTATGTGCAACCGGAAAAGGACAGCCAACATCGGCATGATTCTGTATGTGTTTCGGAATCACTATACGATGCATGTGACAGCGGCGATGTTTTACCGTACAGTCAGTATCATAGGGCATGGTTTGTTGCTTGTCGTACCGGGCATTATAAAGCATTATGAGTACAGCCTGATTCCGTATATTCTTGCGGAAAATCCGACCATGCAGTATAAAAGGGCGGCACAGCTCAGTACAAAAATGTCAGAAGGGCAGAAGATGGCGATGCTGAAAATGGATCTGTCCTTTCTTTTCTGGGAGATCGCGGGGATTTTTTCACTGGGTCTGGTTTCGGTGTTTTACACCATGCCGTACCGGGAGTTTGCAAAGGCCGGGCTTTATGAAGTGCTGCGGCAGAATGCCCTTGCGGACGGGGTTTGTGACAGTACGGAACTGCCCGGTTTTGAGACGGATCTGGGCGTATAAGTGCCGGATTTATGAAATTTTTAGAAAAAAGTTATGGTTTTGTTGAAAAAAACAGTGGCATTTTGAAAGGTGCTGTGTTATACTTCTAGAATGACTGCAAGTATGTAAAGAAATCTACAGACCGCTGATGCGGCGTAGGGTTATGGGCAAGATGATAACGGATTGCACATATCCGCTTGACTTATAGAATTAAGGAGGACATAGGAAATCATGAGTTTACAGGTGGAAAAGTTAGAGAAGAACATGGCGAAGCTGACAATCGAGGCTTCCGCAGAAGAGTTTGAGGCTGCTGTTGAGAAAGCATATCAGAAAGCAAAGAAAAGTATCTCTCTTCCAGGATTCCGCAAGGGCAAAGCACCGCGAAGAATGATCGAGAAAATGTATGGTACAGGTGTTTTCTATGAAGATGCAGCAAACGAGCTGATCCCGGATGCATACAGCAAAGCACTGAGCGAGTGTGAGGAGCAGATCGTATCTCAGCCGAAGATTGATGTGGTTCAGATCGAGTCCGGCAAACCATTTATTTTTACTGCTGAAGTAGCTCTGAAACCTGAAGTAACTCTGGGTGAGTATAAAGGAGTAGAAGTTGAAAAAGCACCGGTTGAAGTAACGGATGCTGAGATCGATGCAGAAGTTGACAAACAGAGAGAGCAGAATGCAAGAACCATCGATATCGATGACAGAGCAGTTGAAAAGGGCGATATGATCAAATTAGATTTTGACGGTTCTGTTGACGGCGTTCCGTTCGACGGCGGCAAAGCAGAAAACTATGATCTGACTGTTGGTTCCGGAAGCTTTATCCCGGGATTTGAAGATCAGCTGGTAGGTGTCAAGATTGGTGAAGAGGTAGACGTTAAGGTTACTTTCCCGGAAGATTACCATGCAAAAGATCTGGCAGGAAAAGATGCAGTTTTCAAATGCAAAGTAAATGAAATCCACGTAAAAGAAGTTCCGGAAGCAGATGATGATTTCGCACAGGATATTTCTGAATTTGATACACTGGCTGAGTACAAAGAAGACATCAAGAAAAATCTGATGGAGCAGAAAGAAAAGGAAGCAAAAGCTGCAAAAGAGGCAGCTGTTGTTGCTAAAGTTGTTGAAAATGCAACCATGGAAATTCCGGATGCAATGGTAGATACACAGGTTCGCAACATGGCAGACGATTTCGCAAGAAGAATCCAGTCACAGGGACTGACCGTTGACCAGTACTTCCAGTTCACAGGCATGACAGCAGAAAAACTGTTCGAGCAGATGAGACCGGATGCACTGAAGAGAATCCAGAACAGCCTGGTTCTTGAAGCAGTAGCAAAAGCAGAGAATATAGAAATTTCTGATGAAAGAGTAGAAGAAGAACTGCAGAAAATGGCAGACGCTTACAAGATGGAGCTGGACAAAGTGAAATCTCTGATGGACGATGCAGCGATCGACCAGATGAAAGATGACCTGGCAATCCAGGCAGCAGTAGATCTGGTAAGAGATGCAGCAAAAGAAGTAGAAGCAAAAAAAGAAGAGAAAAGCGAAGAAGCATAAGTCGATTGACAGACAATGATGGCAAGTGGAAGGAGTGTTGACATGAGTTTAGTACCTTATGTCCTGGAACAGACCAGCCGCGGTGAGAGAACTTATGACATTTATTCAAGACTTCTGAAAGACCGTATCATCTTTCTTGGAGAAGAAGTAAATGATGTAAGTGCCAATCTGATCGTTGCACAGCTTTTATTCCTGGAATCTGAAGATCCGGGAAAGGATATTCATCTGTATATTAACAGCCCGGGCGGTTCCGTGAGTGCAGGATGGGCAATTTATGATACCATGCATTATGTGAAATGTGATGTTTCCACAATCTGCATGGGCATGGCAGCAAGTATGGGTGCATTCTTACTGGCAGGCGGTGCAAAAGGCAAACGTTTTGCACTTCCAAACGCAGAAATTATGATCCATCAGCCATCTGGCGGAGCACAGGGACAGGCATCTGATATCAAGATCGTAGCAGATAAGATCATTGATACCAGAAGAAAGCTGAATGAGCATCTGGCAGCAAATACTGGTCAGCCGCTCAGCGTGATTGAGGTAGACACAGAAAGAGATCATTACATGAGTGCCGAAGAGGCAAAGGCATATGGCCTGATCGACGATGTGATCAGCAATCACTAGATACAAAGGAAGGGGTGTTGCCATTATGCAACGCCCCTTTTTCGATTGAAACAGAATGATGTTGATATTGTTATTTGGAGGTTTGAAATGGCAGGAAAAATAGGAGAACAGAAAGTAAGATGTTCCTTTTGCAATAAATCAGAAGATCAGGTGCGCAAGCTGATCGCAGGACCGGATGGGGTTTATATTTGTGATGAATGTATCGAAATCTGTGACGAAATCCTGGAAGAAGAATTAGAAGATGAATTTAACATGACGGTGGATGAGGAGATCAATCTTCTGAAACCGGAGGAGATTAAGGCATTCCTGGATGATTATGTGATCGGACAGGATGAGGCCAAAAAAGCACTTTCTGTTGCTGTTTACAATCATTACAAGAGAATCCTTGCAGGAAAAGATCTGGATGTAGAACTGCAGAAAAGTAATATCCTGATGCTTGGTCCGACCGGTTCCGGTAAAACACTGCTCGCACAGACACTGGCGAAGCTTTTGAATGTACCGTTTGCGATCGCAGATGCGACAGCACTGACGGAAGCGGGATATGTCGGCGAGGACGTGGAGAATATTCTGCTGAAGATTATTCAGGCAGCAGATTATGATATCAAGAAAGCAGAGCATGGTATCATTTATATTGATGAGATCGACAAGATCACAAGAAAATCGGAGAATGCATCGATCACCCGAGATGTGTCCGGTGAAGGTGTGCAACAGGCACTGCTGAAAATCCTGGAGGGTACGGTTGCTTCTGTTCCGCCTCAGGGAGGAAGAAAGCATCCGCATCAGGAACTGCTTCAGATCGATACCACAAACATCCTCTTTATCTGCGGCGGAGCATTTGAAGGACTGGAAAAGATCATCGAGAACCGTACCGACACCAAGGCGATCGGCTTTAATTCGGCACTTCAGGAGAAAAAGACGGAGGATGTCGGAGCTGTACTCAAACAAGTACTTCCGCAGGATTTCATTAAATTCGGTATGATTCCGGAGCTGATGGGTCGTGTGCCGGTCATCGTTTCTCTGAATCCGCTGGATCGTGACACCCTGATTCGTATTTTGCAGGAGCCGAAGAATTCCATCGTAAAACAGTACAAAAAACTGTTTGAGCTGGATGGCGTGGATCTGGAGTTTGATGATGGTGCGATCGAGGCCATTGCAGACAAGACACTGGAGAGAAAGACAGGTGCCAGAGGTCTGCGTGCGATCATGGAACAGGCTATGATGGATCTGATGTACCGCATACCGTCCGATGATACGATCGCTTCCTGCGGTGTGACAAAAGAAGTGATCGAAGGCACAGGAGAACCAATCCTCACACATAAAGAAAAAACAGCCGCAAAACCACGCGGCAGACGCTTTAAAAATGGAGTTGAAGAAACAGCATAATGAGTGAAGAAATAACACGTATGCCGGCAGTTGCACTGCGAGGGATGACGATCCTGCCATCGATGATCGTGCATTTTGATGTAAGCCGGGATAAATCGATAAAGGCGATCGAACAGGCGATGACAGCGGACCAGAAACTGTTTGTGGTAACACAGAGAGATCCGGAAGCTTCAGATCCGGGGATCGATGATCTGTATCACATTGGTACCGTTGTGGAGATCAAACAGCTTGTGAAATTACCGAAAAATATTATACGCGTACTGGTAGAAGGCCTGGAGCGTGCGGAATTGCTGGAAATGGAAGCATCTGCCGGATATCTGGACGCCAAAGTTGCAACGTTCCCGGATGTCAAAGATCAGGATTATCCGGGAAAAGGCGATGAAGTCGGACAGCAGGCGATGATCCGCAATCTGAAAGAACTGTTTCAGAAGTACGCACAGGCAAACGGCAAGATCAGCCAGGAGCTGGTGCGTCAGATCATGGAGATCGAAGATCTGGAGCATCTGACAGATCAGATCGCGATCCATATTCCACTGTACTATGAAGAAAAACAGAGGATTCTGGAAGCTGTTTTTCTGTATGACCGCTATGAAGGGCTCTGTGTGATTCTTGCAAACGAAGAGAATATCATGCGGATCAAAGTGCAGCTTCAGGAAAAGGTAAAGGCACGTATCGACAAAAATCAGAAAGAATATATTTTAAGAGAACAGCTGAAATTAATAAGAGAAGAACTGGGCGATGACACAACGCTGGATGATGCACAGCATTTTCTGGAAGAAACGGAAAAGCTGACGGCAGGCGAAGAAGTCAAAGAGAAGATACGAAAAGAGATCAAACGCTTTTCTAATTCGGCAGGCAATACTTCTGAAGCAGGAGTGATCCGTGGCTATATCGAGACACTGCTGGAAATGCCGTGGGATAAAATGTCTGAGGATAACGAAGATATTTCCGCAGCGAGAAAGCAGCTGGATCAGGATCACTACGGACTTGAGAAAGTAAAAGAGCGTGTATTAGAATTTCTGGCAGTCCGGACGCTGACCAAGAAAGGGGACAGTCCGATCCTCTGTCTGGTTGGCCCGCCGGGAACCGGTAAGACTTCCATTGCAAAATCCATTGCGGAAGCACTGAACAAACAATATGTCCGCATCTGTCTTGGCGGTGTGCGGGATGAAGCCGAGATTCGCGGCCACAGAAGAACATACGTCGGAGCGATGCCCGGGCGTATTGCGAACGGACTGAAAATGGCAGGCGTCAAAAATCCACTGATGCTGCTGGATGAAGTAGACAAGGTGAGCAGCGATTACAAAGGCGATACTTCATCTGCTCTGCTGGAAGTCCTTGATCCGGAGCAGAATGTCAGATTCCGTGATCATTATATTGAGATCCCGGTGGATCTTTCAGAAGTTTTGTTTATCGCAACGGCAAACGATGTGCAGGGGATCCCGCGTCCGCTTCTTGACCGTATGGAACTGATCGAGATCTCCAGCTATACGGAGAATGAGAAACTGCATATCGCAAAGGAACATCTTCTGAAAAAGCAGATCCGAAAACATGGATTGGAAAATTATACCTTTACCGTTTCGGACGGTGCTCTGAAAAAGATGATTACATCTTATACAAGAGAGGCCGGAGTGCGGGGACTGGAGCGTCGCATCGGCGAGATCTGCAGGAAAACGGCAAAAGAGATCCTCGAAGAGAAAAAAACGGCAGTCCGCATCACAGAGAGCAACCTGAGCCGTTATCTCGGAAAAGAACGTTACCACGTAGAAAAAGCCAATGAAAAAGATGAGGTTGGCATCGTACGCGGTCTGGCATGGACCAGTGTCGGCGGTGTAACCTTGCAGGTGGAAGTAAACTGCATGCCGGGCAAAGGCGATTTCAAGCTAACTGGTCAGATCGGGGATGTGATGAAAGAGTCCGCACAGACAGCAATCAGCTACATCCGATCTGTCGGAGATAAGTGGAACATCGACCGGGGATTCTTCCGGGAACACGATATACATATCCACATTCCGGAGGGGGCGGTTCCAAAAGACGGACCTTCCGCAGGTATTACGATGGCAACAGCGATCCTGTCGGCGATCACGGAGATCCCGGTTCGTGCAGATGTTGCCATGACAGGTGAGATCACATTGCGGGGCAGAGTGCTGCCAATCGGCGGACTCAAAGAAAAGCTGCTGGCAGCGAAAAATGCAGGTATGCACAGGGTGCTTGTGCCGGAGAAAAACCGTGTGGATGTGCAGGAGATATCCGGCGAAATCAAAAAAGGACTGGATATCCGTTTTATGGAAAATATGGATGAAGTGCTGGAACTGGCACTTTGCAGTCAGAAATAGAACAAAAGGAAAACAGGAGGAAACGAGATGATCGTAAAGAATGCAGAACTGGAAACTGTCTGTGGCATTACCAGCAAATTGCCGGAAAACGGGCAAATAGAAGTGGCATTTGCAGGAAAGTCAAATGTAGGGAAATCTTCTCTGATCAACGGGCTGATGAACCGAAAGTCTCTTGCACGTACCAGCTCGGCACCGGGAAAGACGCAGACCATCAATTTCTATGCCGTGACCGGACGCAGAGAGACAAAAAAAGAAGCACAGGGCATGGTGTCTGCGGATGAGAAGGTTTATCTCGTGGACCTTCCGGGCTATGGTTATGCCAAAGTTTCGCAGAACGAAAAGCAGAAATGGGGCAAGATGATCGAAGATTATCTGCATAAATCCTCACAGTTAAAAGCAGTCTTTCTGCTGATCGATATCCGCCATGATCCATCCGCAAACGATAAGCAGATGTATGACTGGGTTCTGCATAATGGATTCTCACCGATTATTATCGCTACCAAGTTAGATAAGATCAAGAGAAGCCAGGTGCAGAAACAGGTCAAAGCCATCAAACAGGGATTGCAGGTAGAAAAAGGGACACTGGTGATTCCGTTTTCCGCAGAGACAAAGCAAGGAAGAGAAGAAATCTGGAGTGTGATCGAAGGATTTCTGGATGCGGAATAAAAATTTATCGTTGATTTCCTGGCAGGTGTAAAGAACTGAAATGCCGCACATTTTAAAATAGTGTTTGCAAAAGAACAGTATTGCATGTGCAAATGAACGAATTCCCCGAAGGGCACGTAAAAGTGCCTTCTTGGGAATTGTTCATTTTGCAC
>NZ_WQNP01000050.1:40130-68211 GCF_018783905.1 Ruminococcus sp. MCC718 | reverse complement strand
AAAATGGGGTGGCTCCGTTAGTCCGGACAGGTGGCTCTCGCCACACCGGACTGGCGGCTCTGCCGCACCGTAATATTCATATATGGATAATTCCTGATGAAAATCTTTGTTAAACCATGTATAATAGGATTTGTGGATAATAAAAAATAAAAATGGATGAGGAATGAAAATGGAGGGAAATTTAACAAAAGATCCTATTCTAAAAACGCTGACGAAACTTGCGGTTCCGATCATGGCGTCATCGTTTCTGGGGACTTTGTACAATATCACGGACATGGCCTGGATTGGTCTGCTTGGTTCGAAGGCAGTTGCGGGTGTAGGTGTTGGAGGTATGTTTACCTGGCTTTCGCAGGGACTTGCAGCTATGGCTAGAATGGGTGGACAGGTGCATGTGGCACAGTGTATCGGACGTGGAGACAGAGAAAAGGCACACGGATTTGCACAGGCGGCAGTACAGCTTGCTGCATTTATGGGAATGGCATATGGAATTCTTTCGCTGCTTTTTACCAGACAGATGGTAGGATTTTTTCAGCTTGCAGATGCACAGGCTCATGCGGCGGCAATGTCATATACGAAGATTGCCTGTGGGCTGATCGTATTTTCTTTTATGACGCTGACACTGACTGGACTTTATACGGCACAGGGAGATTCAAAGACACCTTTTATAGCGAATCTTGTCGGCCTGGCCACAAATATGGTCCTGGATCCTGTGTTGATTCTTGGAGTGGGGATGTTTCCGAAGCTTGGTGTTGTCGGAGCTGCAATTGCGACAGTGACAGCACAGGCGATTGTTATGAGTATCATGATAGTCGGAATTGTCATACAAAAGAAAGAAAATGTACTAAAAGGAACTAGGCTTTTGGCAAAAATCCCGCGGAAATATCTGCAGGGAATCTGTAAGATCGGAATTCCGACAGCAATACAGGGAATGGCATATTGTGCAATCTCCATGGTGCTGACACGTATGATCTCCGGGTATGGTGCAGAAGCTGTTGCAACGCAGAGAGTCGGAGGTCAGATTGAATCGATATCATGGAATACTGCAGACGGTTTTGCAGCGGCATTAAATGCCTTTATCGCACAGAACTATGGTGCGGGCAAAAATGACCGTGTCAAAAAAGGATATAAGGCTTCTTTGTGGACGGTTGGTATCTGGGGACTGTTGATCTCAGCTGTATTTATATGCATTCCGGAACCGATTGCCAGAATCTTTTTTTATGAACCCAAAGCAATCGCAACATCAGTTGAATATCTGATCATCATAGGTTTCAGTGAAGCTTTTATGTGTGTGGAACTGACGACAGTCGGTGCATTATCAGGGCTCGGCAGAACCCGACTTTGCAGTATCATCAGTATAGCTTTTACCAGTGCAAGAATTCCGCTGTCGATCATTCTTGGAGGTATTATGGGTCTGGATGGAATATGGTGGGCTATTTCTTCAACCTCCATTGTAAAGGGAATTATTTTTACCTGTACATTTTTATGGATCACAAGAAAACGACGGTAAACTTTCAAAAACAATGTGTGTAATACAGAACAGCAGAAAGAAAAGATTGCGGAATGGATGTTTCAGGCAATCAGAGAGTATTATATGAAAAAATGCACTTTTCCGAATGACAAACATCTGGAAGAAGTAGTGGAGAGCAGGTGTTTTGTAATGACAGCTAAAGTGTATGTAGATGTCCTGGCGGTATTCAGCCGGGAAGGAGAATTGATCCCTACAGCGTTTGTCTGGGAAGATGGACGTAAGTATAGTTCCGCTTAAGAGACGACGGTCAAACCAGGAGCTTTTGGCAATGTGCAAACGAACGGTATCTTTTTTTGCAGTATTGATGCCGTCGTTAAATCCATCGGCAACAGCAGCCTCATATTCTGCTTTTCTGAGTTTTCGTTCTTCCTCTTCTTTGTCGTATTCGAATATACTCATCGAGATCACCTCCGATTTATTTGCACGAAGAAATTCAGAAAGATATGCTTGAAAATAATATTAACGCATAACTCTCATTATTTTAATATATTTTTGAAATATAATTAAAGTCAACATAAACAATAAGAACCTAGACAAATCTTCCAAATGGTACATTGTATCCGGCTTCGCTTCGTGGTAGACTGTTTTCATAGTGATTTTTATGAAAAAGGGAAGGAGTGTTTTTATGGGAAGTAAGATAAAAGCAATACAGATTCTTCAGGCAGCAGGCTATATCCTTCTGGGACTGTTTCTGGTGCTGAAGCCTGATACCAGTGTGCGGGCGATCTGTTATGGCTGCGGCGTGATTGCGGCGGCATACGGACTTCTGCATGTGCTCCAGTGCCGGAAAGGTAAGGCAAAGGGCGAACTGATCCTCGGTGTGATCTTTATTGCACTTGGCGTGTTCTGTCTGATCACGCCGCAGACGGTGGTATCGTTTTTGCCGTTTTTGCTTGGCGTGGTACTGATGCTGGACGGTATCAGCAAAATCCAGAGAGCACTGGATCTGCGTGTGTTGGATGCAATCGGCTGGGGCAAGCTTCTGACGATCGGGATTCTTTTGATGATCGTTGGTGTGGCTTTGCTTTTCAACCCATTCGGGGCTGTGAAGATGACGATGGTATTCTTCGGAGCCTGCCTGCTGATCGACGGGGCACTGGATTTGTTATTTTTGCTTATCGTTTTGTAAGATGTCAGGGTAAAAAGGTTCAAAAGTCGGTTTTTTCTTGTAAGAAAAGACATTTAACTTTGACATTTTTGAAATTCCAGGAGTGTGATCTATGAAACCGGAACTTGACAATCAGTCTGTTCACCGCTATATGCGGGTATATAATTATTACAAACAGCTTATTCTGTCGCAACAGCTTGCACCTGGAAGCAGGCTGCCGTCGATCCGGCGGTGTGCGGCAGAATTGCAGATGAGCCGGACAACGGTGGAGACGGCATACATGGTGCTTGCGGCAGATGGCTATATTATTTCCAGGCCGCAGAGCGGATTTTATGTGACGGACATCGGCAGGACGCGAAAAACGGCAGAATTTCAGAAAAGTGCCGATCAAAAAGAAAAGAATCCGGTGCTTTACAATTTTGCGTCTGCAAGTGTTGACAGAGAAACCTTCCGGTTTGAACTGTGGAGGCGGTATATCAAAAGTGCACTGCGTCAGGATGAGCGTCTGCTCTCTTATGGAGAACCGCAGGGAGAATACGATCTGCGGGAGGTTCTGTGCAGATATTTGCAAAACAACCGAAATGTGGTTTGTACGCCGGAACATATTGTGATCGGAGCGGGTGTTCAGAGCCTGCTTCACATTCTGTGTCCATTGATTGAGGGACGTAAAAAAATTGCGTTTTATAATCCGGGATTTCGGCAGGGGCGTGCCGTTTTTGAGGATCATGGTTTTGAACTGTGCGATCGAAAACAGGAGCAGCCGGATGTCTGCTATGTGTCACCTTCGCAGGCGACTGCCTGGGGCGATGTTCTTTCGGTCGGAGAGCGGATGAAGATACTGCGTGAAGCATCTGAAAAAAATATTTTGTTGATCGAGGATGACTACAACAGTGAATTCTGTTATTATCATCATCCATCGCCGTCCATTCAGGGTCTGGCGGGCGGAAACGGAGTCATTTATCTCGGAACATTTTCCAGGCTTTTGCTGCCGTCGATCCGCTTAAGTTTTATGGTGCTTCCTCCGGATCTTCTGGAAAAATATCAGAGACGCAGAGATTTTTATAATCAGACGGCATCCAAAACGGAACAGATCGCATTGTGTCAGTTTATCCGGGATGGTCATCTGGAAAGTCAGATTCGCAAATCCAGGAAACACTATTTGGCGAAAACAAAAATTTTGTGCAGTGAAGCGAAAAGGATTTTTGTAGAAGAGGCAAAAGTTACGGCCGGGGAGACCGGATTTGTAAGCCTTCTGGAAATTTTCGGAGCAGGAAATCTGCGGGAAGTTCTGTACAGAGCAGAAGAAAAAGGTTTTGCTTTTTTATCTGCGGATGAAAGTGAGCAAGGGATCCGTCTTGCTCTTTCCTGTGCAGCAGTTCCGGTGGAGAAGTTTTCAGAGGCGTTACAGCTGCTGAAGCAGTGTTTCTGAATTTTGCAATGAGATTTAAAAATGCTTTCGATGGAAATACCGTTTCGCATGCAGATGTGGTGATGCGAAAACATTATGAAAGGAAAAGAAAATGGCGAGACAAAAGAATAAAATATTGATGTTTTTGTTTTCTCTGATCCCGGGAGCAGGACAGATGTATATGGGATTTATGAAGCAGGGATTGTCTTTAATGACAATCTTTGCAACGTTATGTGCAGTGGGTATCTGGCTGGATATCAAGCCGCTGCTTTTCTTTGCACCGATCATTCTGCTGTACAGCTTTTTCGATGCAACCAACAAGAATTCGATGGACGCAGAAGCGTTTAAAAAATTGGAGGATCATTATCTCTGGGGCGATGACTGGATGGACTGGAGCGAAGGCTTAAAGGACAGCATCAGCAGACGGGATGGTAAAAAGGCCATGGGAACGGTTCTGTATATCGTGGCGGCGTGCATGATCTGGAGTGTTGTCAAATATTTTGCGGACATCATCTACGGGCCGACCAGTCTGCCGGGTGCTGTGATCGCAAAGATTCCGGTTGCTGTTGTTGCTGTATTTGTTTTATGGGCAGGCCGCAAACTGATGAAGAGTGCTTCTGATGAAGAAAAAAGATTCTATCGTGGAATGCCGTATCCGTATGCACAGAGCATGGGGATCCATATGAACGGTGAGCGTATGCCAAATCCATGGGAGCGTGTGTGGAGTGATCCGCAGAGAATGCAGCATCCGGAGCAGGAGCCGGTCAGAGAAACGGTTGTGGAAGAAGCTGCAGCTGCACAGGAAACCGCAGAAAAAGCAAAAGTAGAACTTCGCAAAGAAAACGAAACAAAAAAGGTTGTGAAACCACAGGAAGAAAAAGCGGAGACTGCACAGGAAAATGAGACACAGACAGGCACAGAGGAAACCGATGTGGTCGAAGAAGTGGCAGAAGTTGAAAAAGAAAGAGAAATCAAAGAAACGCTTGAAACCATGGAAGTGGAAGCTGCTGTGGAAAAATCCTGAAGCATGTTTTTGTGTTTCTGGCAGCAGAGATGAGCAAGTAGCGGAGCGGATTGTGAATGTCCGCTTTACCTGAATAGTTACAAAAATCCCTTCATAAGATACAGTAAACGGACGGACTTATGGAGGGATTTTTCTGTCATTTCTGCTCTTTTTGTCGATGTATATGATACCGTTTGTTCTGCTTTACGTTGTCGGTTATGCCTTTCTGAAAAAGAGAGATGCATACGGTGATTTTGTGCGTGGTGCCGGGGAAGGAATCCACACGGCATTTGCGATCCTGCCGACACTTGTCGGGCTGATGACAGCCGTAGGGATCCTGCGGGCATCGGGTTTCCTTAAATGGCTCTCGGATATCCTTGGCAGGCTTTTTGCCGGAATCGGATTTCCGGTGCAGCTTGTGCCGCTTGCAGTGGTGCGTCTGTTTTCCGCCAGTGCGGCGACCGGATTTCTTCTGGATATTTTTAAAGAATTCGGGCCGGATTCCAAGATCGGAATCATCGCATCACTGATGCTCAGCTGCACGGAAACGGTATTTTATACGATGAGCGTTTATTTTATGGCAGCAAAAGTGACAAAAACACGGTATACGCTGGCAGGTGCACTGCTTTCTGTTTTTGCCGGGATTGCCGCCAGCTTTTTCCTTGGAAATTTTCTACAGCTTTAAGGACCATTCCTGGCAGTTCCAGACGGTTGTCACGATATCCTGATAGAATTCCGGCTCATGGCAGATCAGCAGAATACTTCCCTTATATTCCTGAAGAGCTTTTTTCAGTTCTGCTTTTGCGTCAACATCGAGGTGGTTGGTCGGCTCGTCCAGCAGCAGAATATTGCTCTCGCGGTTCAAAATCTTGCAGAGACGTACTTTTGCCTGCTCGCCGCCGCTCAGTACACGCACCTGACTCTCGATGTGTTTGGTGGTCAGACCGCATTTTGCCAGCATGGAACGGATCTCGTACTGTGTCATTGCCGGAAATTCGCTCCAGATCTCTTCGATACAGGTCGAAGTGTTCTGCGTATCGGACTCCTGCTCAAAATAACCGATATGCTGATAATCGCCAAGATGCACTTCGCCGGAATATGGTTTGATCAGCTGCAGAATGCTTTTCAGAAGCGTGGTCTTACCGATACCGTTTGCACCGGTCAGGGCAATGCGTTCGCCGCGTTCCATGCGGATATTTAACGGTTTTGTCAGCGGTTCGTCGTAACCGATCACCAGATCGTTTGTCTCGAAGATCATCTTTCCGGAAGTACGGGCCGTTTTAAAGTGAAACTCCGGCTTTGGTTTTTCACGATCCAGTTCGATGATGTCCATTTTGTCCAGTTTTTTCTGGCGTGCCATCGCCATATTCCTTGTAGCGACGCGGGCTTTGTTGCGGGCAACGAAATCCTTGAGGTCGCTGATCTCCTGCTGCTGGCGGTTGTAGGCAGCCTCAAGCTGGGCTTTCTTCATGGCGTAGACTTCCTGGAATTTATCGTAATCGCCCGGATAGCGGTCAAGTCTGCAGTTTTCCATATGATAGATCAGGTTGATGACGCTGTTCAGGAACGGAATATCATGGGAGATCAGAATAAAGGCATTTTCATAATCCTGGAGATAGCGTTTCAGCCATTCAATGTGCTGCTCATCCAGATAGTTGGTCGGCTCGTCCAGAAGCAGGATGTCTGGTTTTTCCAGCAGAAGCTTTGCCATCAGTACACGGGTACGCTGTCCGCCGGAGAGGTCGGTTACATCACGGTCAAGCCCAAGCTCTTCCAGACCGAGTGCACGGGCAATCTCGTCTACTTTTGTGTCGATCATATAGAAATCGTGCTGCTCTAAAAGCTCCTGATATGTGCCGGTCTCGGCGAGCAGACGTTCCATTTCTTCCGGTGTGGCATCGCCCATCTGTTCATACATACGGTTCATTTCCGCTTCCATTGCAAATAAAAACTGAAAAGCAGAACGCAGGACATCACCGATCGTCATGCCCTTTTCCAGGACAGAATGCTGATCCAGATAGCCGACACGGACATTTTTTGCCCATTCGACCGTTCCCTCATCCGGTGTCAGTTTTCCGGTGATGATATTCATAAACGTGGACTTGCCTTCTCCGTTTGCACCGATCAGGCCGATATGTTCGCCTTTGAGGAGACGAAAAGAAACATTGTCGAAAATCGCACGGTCACCAAAACCATGCGTCAGATTTTTTACATTTAAGATCATAATTACTCCTGTCAAATTTTGTGAAGTTATGAAAGTTATGAGATGCCATATGAATTGTTTCGTACTTCGTACTTTCACAATTCTTTCTACGCTCCGCTTCGGTCGGGGCGGGTTTCAAGGTCTTTCATCCACTTATGAGCAAGCTCATGTGGATTTAGATCTTTTGATCCTGGCATCTTATTATCTTACCATAAAAGAAAGGGGTTGCACAATCGAAAAAAAAGGAATATCCTTACTGCGATTCTTGTGATAAAATAACGGGTACAAAAAGATTTTTGAAAATATATAAGGAGGAGCATATGACAAAAAAACAGCTTGCGCTGGAAGTGATCGAGCGTTTAAAGAAGGAATATCCTCTGGCAGACTGTACGCTTGATTATGATGCGGCATGGAAACTGCTGGTCAGTGTCCGGCTTGCGGCACAGTGTACGGATGCCAGGGTAAATGTTGTGGTTCAGGATCTCTATGCGAAATATCCGGATGTAGATGCTCTTGCGGAAGCGACACCGGAAGAGATCGAGGCGATCGTAAGGCCATGCGGTCTTGGAAAAAGCAAGGCACGTGATATCAGTGCATGCATGAAAATGCTGCGTGATGAGTACGACGGCAAAGTGCCGTGTGATTTTGATGCGATTTTAAAGCTTCCGGGCGTGGGAAGAAAGAGTGCAAACCTGATCATGGGCGATGTTTTCAAAAAGCCTGCGATCGTCACGGATACGCACTGCATTCGTCTGACAAACCGTATCGGTCTGGTAGATGGGATCAAAGATCCGAAAAAAGTCGAAATGGCACTTTGGAAGATCATTCCACCGGAAGAAGGTAGTGATTTCTGCCACAGACTCGTTTATCATGGCAGAGAGGTCTGTACAGCGAGAACAAAGCCTTACTGTGACAGATGCTGCCTGGCGGATATCTGTGCAAAAAATGGAATTTAAAATATGGAGGTAATTAAGGAAATGAGAAACGCGGAAACAGATCTGACAGAAGGTACACCTTGGAAGATTATCATGCGATTTTCGATTCCATTGTTTTTTACGTTTTTACTGCAGCAGTTTTATAACATGGTAGATACGATCGTTGTAGGTCAGTTCCTTGGAAAAGATGCACTGGCGGGCGTTGGTTCTACCGGGGCGATCAATTTTATGATCATCGGATTCTGTATGGGACTTGCCAATGGTTTTGTCATTCCGGTCGCACAGCGTTACGGGGCAAAAGATTATAAAGATATGAGAAGGTTTGTGGCAAACAGCATCTGGCTGACTGTTTTTTTTGCGGCGATCATGAGCATCACAGTCTGTATTTTATGCCGCAGCGTGCTGATCGCCATGAAGACACCGGCAGATATCCTGGATCTTGCATATGATTATATTTTTATCATTTTTGCAGGGATACCGATCACACTTGCCTACAATCTCCTGACCGGGATCATCCGTTCTCTTGGGGATTCCAAATCGCCGCTGATCTTTCTGCTGATGGCAGCAGTGGCAAATATCGGATTTGATATCCTGTCAGTAACGGTTTTGAAACTCGGCGTTCGTGGACCGGCTTTTGCGACACTGCTTGCACAGGCATTTTCCGTGGTACTGTCTCTGTGGTGTATAAAGACAAAGTTCCCGATCCTGAAAATGGAGCCGGGAGAATGGAAATTGCATGGCAAACACATCGGTATCCTCTGTAAAATGGGTATTCCGATGGGACTTCAGTATTCGATCACAGCGATCGGCAGTGTCGTGCTTCAGACCGGTATCAATACACTTGGTTCGGCAGCCGTTGCCTCGGTTTCGGCGGCATCGAAGCTTTCGATGTTCCTGGCGTGTCCGTTTGATGCGATCGGTTCGGCCATGGCAACTTACACCGGACAGAATGTCGGGGCAGGCAAGATCGAGCGTATCGGTCAGGGATTAAAGGCATCCGTTCTGATCGGTATCACATACTCGATCCTGATTTTCCTGGTCATGCTTTTTTCTGCAAAATACTGGATGCTTCTGTTCATAAATGCATCCGAAACGGAGATCATACATAATGCAGTGCTGTTTATTCTTGCAAACAGCGGATTTTACATTGCACTTGTTTTTGTCAATGCGGTTCGCTTTACCATTCAGGGAGCGGGATTCAGCGGTCTGGCAATCCTTGCAGGTGTCATGGAAATGATCGCAAGAGCCATTATCGGCGTGATCATGGTTCCGTATCTGGGATTCGCAAGCGTATGTTTTGCCAGTCCTCTGGCATGGATCATGGCAGATTGTTTCCTAATTCCGGCGTACTGTCATGTGATCCGAAAGCTGAAACAGAGAAGGGCACAGGGTGTGCCAAATATGTAGATTTTGTTAAGAAGTGTTAAGAAAAGTTGACATTAACCGCATCTTCATTGTACAATGAAAAAGGGAGTGGACTTGAAACACACTGAAAATCAGAGAGAAAAGGGGGATTTTTCATGTATAATAAAAAGAAAATTGCGACATTATTGGTAATCGGAATGGCCGCAATGTTTATGATGAACGGCTGCCAGAAAAAGGCATCTGAGACGGAGACGACGAAACAGACGACAGCTCAGAGCGAAAGTACTGCACAGACCGAAGCAGCCACAACATATACTTCAGAGAGCAATTCATTTTCTTTTGATCTTCCGGATTCTGCATGGGTGGCGACAAAGGAAGGCATTGAGAATAAATGGGCATTTATGAAAGAAGGCGTCGGCACGATCCGGATCACGCACAAAAAGTCAAAGATCAAGGAGAAGAATCTGCCGCAGTCTCAGGAAGATGCGATTGCTCTTTTAAACGATATCCAGGAGAATGCATTTTCTCAGGTAGAATATAAAAAAGACAGCACCAATGGTACAGAGCTTTATTATTATGCTGCATCCACGCAGGACGCAGATCTTGGTTACGTTTATCTGATCAAGTATCTGATCAATACGGACACCGAGAGTTATACGATCACGGCAAAACTGACATCCAGTGACAGTACGGTGCAGCAGGCAGTGAAAAGTGCCGTTACCAGCTTCAAAGTTTTAAATGATGACAGTAAAAAGACAGATTCTGGTGCAAACTCCGGATCTTCGGCAGACGGCAGTACATCTTCGGATAATGCCGGTAACAGTTCTGATCCGGAAAATACAGGTGATACTGCTTCAGACAATACTTCCGGTGAAAGTACAGGCGATTCTTCCGGTGCATCGACCGATGAGGAATACCGCTATTTCTTTGATGCAAACGGAAATACGATCTACGCTTATCCGTCTGAGGACGGCACCTGGCGTGATGATAACGGAACTTCTTATATTTTCCTAGAAAACGGCGTAGAAGATTCCAACGGCACACAGTATTATTATGATCCGCCTCAGGGAACAACAGGTTCCGGATCAGAGTCGGATTCTTTGACAGGTTCCGGCAATTCTTCAGATAATGGCATGGTCATTGGTTTCTATGATATCAATGGAAACTATCAGACAGCGACACAGGATGCAAACGGAAACTGGATCGGCAGTGATGGAAAAACCTACACTTTCGATGAAAAAGGGGCAACAGACAGCGACGGCAATTTCAGCAAATGGTAAAACAGGATATAAAGGAGTGTAAATATTATTATGAAAAATAAGGCATTACATTTTATGGCAGCAGCAGTCCTCTCATCGGCTCTTCTGATGACAGGATGCGGCAGCCACAGTGGGGATACGAACAGCAGCACAAAACAGACCCAGGATCAGACACAGCGGGGAGCAGGTCAGGATTCTGCCCAGACTTCAGCCGCAGAGGATCAGAATCAGGCATCGGATGACCAGAATCAGAGCCAGGATACGCAGACACCGGAAACACATCCGGATCTGGAGACAAGAGTGGAAACAGAGGTAGTGCAGCAGCCGGAAACACAGGCACCGGATACCGAGAATAACATCGATAATCCGGCAGCCGATAATGGTGAAGGCGATAGCAATGGCTTCTATGATGATGGCGGAACCTGGATCACCGTTCACAAAAACAGCCAGGGACAGTGGGTTGATGAAAGCGGTATGACCTACCAGTTTGGCGATGATGGCGTAACCGATCAGAATGGCGTTTTCTATCCATATTAAACCGGTTTTTGATTGACATTATATCTGCGAAAGCGTAGAATATGGAAGTCAAAGAAGGTAACAACCAGAATGGAGGAGTATAGATGAAAATGAGATCAAAAATCGTAACTTGTCTGGTACTCGCTCTGTCCATTTCCTGTCTGGCTACCGGCTGTAAAAAGAAAGCACAGGAAACTGAGACGAGCAGCGAAACGATTCGTGTTACAGAGAAACAGACAGAGAGCGAAACAGCAAAGAAAGCTACAAATACATCCACAACATTTAAATCAAAAGATGGCAGTATTTCTATCAAACTTCCGGATGACACCTGGACAATGAAAAAAGAAGGCACAAAAGAATGGACCTTTGAGTCACCGAACCAGGGAACGATCACGATCGTACATTATTCCGGAGATGAGACGAACGGACTTGTTTTTCCGTCCTCTGAAGAAGAAGTACTGAATAATCTGGAGAAAGCCGGAAAATCCAAAACCGATTATGCAGTTGTAGAATACAAGAAAAATACCATGGGTTCCTACGAGGCATATCACACAACCATCAAATGTAAGAGTACAAACAGTAAGTATGCGTACTCGGTAGCGTATAACCTGGTAGGAGATGAGGATATTTATTCGGTCAACGGTCAGGTTATGCAGGATGATGCAACGGCAATGGAAGCGATCCGTACTTCTGTGGAGAGTCTGAAACTGCTGAAAACATCGAGCACAACAACATCTGAGACTAAAAAGAATAATACAACATCTTCCGAGTCGAACAGTACAACACAGTCCGAGTCCGGAAGCACAGCTTCTACCGATGGCAATTTTGATTCCAACCAGAACGGTCAGTATGTTTATGACAGCAACGGCAACGCAGTTTATATCTATCAGGACAGCGACGGAAACTGGGTAGACAGCAGCGGAGCGATTTATTATTTTAATGCAAACGGTATCACAAACAGCAACGGTGCAAGCTTTACCTACAATCCGCAGGATGGAAACAGCAACAATAATAACAACAACAACGGCGGAAATGACAATAACGGCGGTGATAACAACAATAACAACGGCGGAGCTACTCAGACCAGCAGTTTCTATGACAATCAGGGAAATCTGATCACAGTTTATAAAAACAGCAACGGAAACTGGGTAGATGGAAACGGCATTGTTTACACCTTTGGTCAGTATGGTGTAACCGATAATTACGGCAATTATTATCCATATAGCAACAGCGGAAATAATAACGGCAACAGCGGAAATAATAACGGCAACAACGGAAATAATAACGGCAACAACGGAAATAATGGCAACAATGGAAATAATGGAAACAATGGCAATACCGGCGGCAGCACCAACGGTTTTTATGATGACCAGGGCAATTATATTTCCGTGACACAGGATGCAAACGGAAACTGGGTAGACAGCGGCGGAATGCAGTATACATTCGGTAACGATGGCGTAACCGATGCAAACGGAAACTTCTATCCATACTAAAAACAGAAAAGTGCAGAGACGCACATCATGTAATCATGCAGAATATACAAAGGACAGCAGAGAAAATCTGTTGTCCTTTTTACGTTAATTGGAAAAGATTCAAACTTTTATAAGTGGCGGGCAACAGATTTGTCTGAGTGGGGTTTCATTTTCGAATAGTAAGATTCTTTACATGGATTTTACATGGCATTGCAGAGGATTTGATCTTGTGGCAGTAAAATAAATTTATGGTTAAAGGTAGAATGCCATTTTTATGGGATTTAGCCCAGGTCTCACGTGTGTCTGGCTTAAATGCACGCAACGAAAAAGCTGTTAAGGGCATCACATTTTATTGAGGAGGACAGAATAATAAATGAGAAAAGTATATATGAACCGGGAACTGTCGTGGCTGAAATTTAATGAACGTGTTTTGGAAGAGGCGGAAAATAAAAAAGTGCCGCTCTGTGAAAGACTGAATTTTGCAGCAATCTATCAGAGCAATCTTGATGAATTTTTTATGGTGCGTGTGGGATCGCTCGTAGATCAGATGCTTTTGAAAAAAGATATCCGTGATAATAAAACAAATCTTACACCGGAGGAGCAGATCAAAAAGATCCTTGCGGAAGTCGGAAAACTGAACCGTCGCAGAAATGTCGTTTACGATGAAATCATGGAAGAACTGGAAGAATATGATATCTGCATCACGGATTTCAAGAAGATGAATGAAAAAGAAAGCGAATACGTTAAACGCTATTTTCAGGGTGAAATCGCACCGATCATTTTCCCGACGATCGTGGCAAAAAGACAGCCATTTCCATTTCTGCGAAATAAAGAAATCTATGCAGTCGTAGTGCTAGAGACAAAGAGCGGAAAAGAGAAGCTGGGTATCATTCCATGCAGCAGTGGTATGTTCAAACGTCTGATAGAACTTCCCGGCAAACGCGGCACTTATATTCTGGCAGAAGAAGTGATTCTCCATTATATGCCGGAAATTTTTAAAGGTTATCGTGTAAAAGCAAAATCACTGATCCGCATCACCAGAAATGCAGATATTGACGCAGATGCACTGTATGACGAAGATCTGGATTATCGTGATTTTATGGTGGAAGTGATCAAACAGAGGAAAAAACTGGCTCCGATCCGTCTGGAATTGTCACGGGAAATGGATGGTGAAGTGATCAGTACTCTGTGTCATTATTTGGATCTTGACCGTGACTATGTTTTCTATAATGAGGGACCGCTGGATCTGTCATTTGTCTATGAAATCCAGGATAAACTGCGTTACGTGCCGGAACTGTTCTATCAAAAACGGATTCCGCAGAAATCTGTGCAGTTTGAAGAAGGCAGACCGATTCTGGATCAGATTCTGGAGGGGGACAAATTTTTATCTTATCCGTATGACAGCATGAAACCGTTTCTTACGATGCTGCATGAAGCTGCAAATGACAAAGATGTCCTTTCCGTAAAAATGACGCTCTACCGTGTGGCAAAACAGAGTAAAGTGGTGGAAGCTCTGATCGAGGCAGCGGAAAATGGCAAGGAAGTGCTGGCACTTGTAGAATTAAAGGCAAGATTTGACGAGGAAAATAACATCGAGTGGTCAAGAAGGCTGGAGCGTGCCGGATGTCATGTGATCTATGGGCTGGATGGATTTAAAGTACATTCCAAACTGTGTCAGATCACCAGAAAAGCCGGCGATGAAGTGCAGTATATCACGCAGATCGGAACAGGAAATTATAACGAAAAAACGGCGTGTCTTTACACAGACCTTTCCCTGATGACAGCCGATACAGAGATCGCAAAAGAGGCGAGAAGAGTTTTCCAGGCACTGGCGATGGGAGAAGTCGTAGAACACACAGACAAATTGCTGGTAGCACCGCTCTGTCTGCAAAATAAAGTGCTGGCGATGATCGATGATGAGATTGCAGCTGCACTTGCCGGAAAAGATGCTTATATCGGGCTGAAAATGAACGCACTTACTGACAAAAAGATCATAGACAGGCTGATCGAAGCTTCCTGTGCCGGAGTAAAGATTGATCTGATCATCCGCGGTATCTGCTGTCTGATCCCGGGCGTAAAAGATGCAACGGAAAATATTCGTGTGATCAGCATTGTGGGAAGATTTCTGGAACATTCGAGAATTTATATTTTCGGAAGTAAGGGAAGAGAGAAAGTTTATATTGCGTCAGCCGATTATATGACGCGAAATACCTTAAGACGTGTGGAAGTCGCAGCTCCTGTCTGCGATCCGGCAATCAGAGAACGTCTGCTTGAGATGTTCCGGATCATGTTAAATGATAATCAGAAGGCCCGTCATGAGGATTCGGAAGGAAATTACAGAATCCCGATGACGATCGAACACCCGATGGATGCTCAGGAAACCTTCTATCAGCAGGCGTATGAAGCAGCAGCGTCAAAAAACGTGTGAGGCGATTGTTTTGCGTTTATAATAGTCTTATTTTCAGGTATGATAAATGTAAAATGTATCTGCTCACGATAAATTCCCCGCCGCAGGGCAATGGGCGCAATGTGTTCCATCTGGACTGCCACGCGGAGGCATTTCGGCATAAAAAAAGGACACCGCAATTTTGCGGTGTCCTTTTGTATAAGCTTTTGAAAAGTTTGATTTCGGCAGTCTTATTCTTATTTCTGAGGACCAGCGGAAACCAGAGCTTTACCGGCAGCATTTCCTTCGTATTTAGCAAAGTTCTTGATGAATCTGTCAGCCAGATCTTTTGCTTTTGTTTCCCATTCGGAAGCATCAGCGTATGTGTCACGTGGGTCCAGGATAGCTGGATCAACGCCTGGCAGTTCTGTAGGAACTTCGAAGTTGAAGTATGGAATGGTCTTTGTAGGAGCATTCTTGATATCTCCGTTCAGGATAGCATCGATGATACCACGAGTATCTTTGATGGAGATACGTTTGCCTGTTCCGTTCCATCCTGTATTTACCAGGTATGCTTTTGCACCGCTCTTCTCCATTTTCTTAACCAGTTCTTCTGCATATTTTGTAGGATGCAGCTCCAGGAATGCCTGGCCGAAGCAAGCTGAGAATGTCGGAGTCGGTTCTGTGATACCACGTTCTGTACCAGCCAGTTTAGCTGTGAAACCAGACAGGAAGTAGTACTGTGTCTGAGCTTCTGTCAGGATAGATACTGGAGGCAGTACGCCGAATGCATCTGCGGACAGGAAGATTACGTTTTTAGCAGCCGGTGCAGAAGAGATCGGGCGAACGATGTTCTGGATATGGTTGATCGGGTAAGATACACGAGTATTTTCTGTTACGCTCTTGTCAGCGAAGTCGATCTTGCCGTTTTCGTCCAGAGTAACGTTCTCAAGCAGAGCGTTACGTTTGATTGCATTGTAGATATCCGGTTCGGATTCTTTGTCCAGGTTGATAACTTTTGCGTAGCATCCGCCTTCGAAGTTGAATACGCCGTTGTCATCCCAGCCGTGCTCGTCATCACCGATCAGCAGACGTTTCGGGTCTGTAGAAAGAGTTGTTTTACCTGTTCCGGACAGACCGAAGAAGATTGCTGTGTTTTCACCGTTCATGTCAGTGTTTGCGGAGCAGTGCATGGAAGCCATGCCTTTCAGCGGCAGGAAGTAGTTCATCATAGAGAACATACCTTTTTTCATTTCTCCGCCGTACCATGTATTTACGATAACCTGTTCTTTGCTTGTGATGTTGAACATAACAGCTGTTTCAGAGTTCAGACCCAGCTCTTTGTAGTTCTCAACTTTTGCTTTGGAAGCGTTGTATACAACGAAATCCGGCTCGAAGTTTTCCAGTTCTTCAGCAGTCGGTTTGATGAACATGTTTGTTACAAAGTGAGCCTGCCAAGCAACCTCAACGATGAAACGGATTGCCATACGGGTGTCTTTGTTGGCACCGCAGAAAGCATCTACTACGAACAGTCTCTTGTTAGACAGTTCTTTGATAGCCAGTGCTTTTACAGCATCCCATGCTTCCTGAGTAGCCGGATGGTTGTCGTTTTTATATTCATCTGTTGTCCACCATACAGTGTCTTTGGAATTCTCATCTTTTACGATAAATTTGTCTTTCGGAGAACGACCTGTGTAGATACCAGTCATAACGTTGACAGCACCCAGTTCACTTTCCTGGCCTTTTTCAAAGCCTTCCAGAGTAGGTTTTGTCTCTTCTTCGAACAACATCTCATAAGATGGATTGTACACGATCTCAGTAGTTCCAGTGATGCCATACTTGCTTAAATCAATTTTTGCCATCTGATTAACCTCTTTTCTTTTATACTTAAAGTTAAAGAAATGATGCCCACTTCTCTATCATCATTATACATATTTACCCGGCAAAATCAATAAAAACTTTCTGAACTTTTTGCTGAAAATGTATGAAATCTGCTGTTTATGAATGAGTTTGAACGAATAACAGCAAAAAAAGCGGGGAAAAAACGCCAGATCATGCACGAGAGTTGCTCAGTTTTGAACGTTTAGTCAGGCGAACATATAAATAGAATATTTTTTTCATGTGAAAATTATATAATGATGCCAGGGTCAAAAGGTCTAAATGTCATTCCTGCCTGTACGGGAGTGATTATGTGGCTCAATTTGTGGTAATTGTGTCTTGCACAGTTTGAGAAAGTACTTTAAACTTAGCAGATGTAAAAATGAATATTAGGAGGTAAAACAAATGGCACTGAATAATATAGGAAATATGATGAAGATTATGAATGCATGGAATATATTTAAAAGAAACCACCCGAAATTCCCGGCATTCTGCAATGCAGTTTCCAAACGGGCTTTAAAGGAGGGCAGCATCATGGCGATCACGGTTACCACACCGGATGGCGAAAAGATTGAGACGAATCTGAGAATAAAGGCAGAGGATCTGGAGCTTTTGAAGGAACTGACCAACTGACAGAGTGCGAAAGAGGATTGTGAATCTCCGCTTTGCATCAAAGACTGAGATTGCTCAGGGTTTCTGAAAAAGGAGTGAAAATAAAATATGAATGATATAAAGCGGCTGGCAGGATATATCGGGTCATATAAAAAAGATATGATGCTTGGTGCTTTGATGGTAATGATCGAGACAGCGTTTGAGCTTGTCATTCCGATCATGATCGCGGACCTGATCGATGTCGGGGTAGCAAACCACGATCTTGCCTATATTTATTCCAAGGGCTTTCAAATGGGGATCTGTGCACTTCTGGCTCTGGTGACGGGGCTTCTGTATGCACGGTTTGCAGCGAGGGCTTCTTATGGATGGGGAGCGAAGATCAGGGAGGCAGAATATGCAAAAGTGATGCAGTATTCTTTCTCAAATCTGGATCATTTTGATACCTCGTCTCTGATCACGCGAATGACCACGGATGTCACGGTTCTGCAGAATCTGATCAATTCCGGCTTCCGTCCGGTGACGAGAGGTCCGTCGCTTCTGATCCTCGGCATCGGTCTTTCTTTCTGGATGAATCCGAAACTTGCCATTGTTTTTCTGGTGTGTACGCCGGTTCTTGGCATTGTTTTATTTTTGATCGTCCGGAAAGTGGCTCCTATGTATACAAAGCTTCAGACAATCGTTGACCGTCTGAACCATGTTGTGCAGGAGGGTGTGACAGCGATCCGTGCGGTCAAGGCGTTTGTCCGCGGAGAGTACGAAGAAGAAAAATTTGATGCAGTAAATACAGATCTGAGTGTTTCAAGTGAACAGACTTTTCACTATGCGGTGCTGAATCTTCCGGCATTTCAGGTTGTCATGTACAGTGCGATCGTACTGATCATGTGGTTTGGCGGAAATATGATCTTAAGCGGTAGTCTTAAGGTTGGTGATCTGACCGGATTTTTAAGTTATGTCATGCAGGTTGTCAACGCTCTGATGATGATCGCAAATGTTTTTCTGCTGTTGACGAGATCTCTTGCCAGTGCACATCGTATCGCAGAAGTGCTGGATGAGAGGATTGTTCTGAAGTCTCCGGAAAACGGGGTACAGAAGGTCAAAGATGGAAGCGTGGATTTTGAACAGGTATCTTTTAAATATCACAAAGATGCGAAAGCGTATGCACTGTCAGATGTTGATCTGCACATCAAGGCCGGGCAGACGATCGGTGTGGTCGGTGGAACCGGAGCCGCCAAAACGACGCTCGTGCAGCTGATCCCGAGACTTTATGATGCGACCTGCGGCACGGTGAGAGTTGGCGGTGTGGATGTAAAAGCATATGATCTTCATGCACTGCGGGCGGCAGTCGGAATCATTTTGCAGAAAAATGAGCTTTTTTCCGGAACGATACGTGATAACCTGAAATGGGGCGATCCGGATGCAGATGACGAAAAAATCTGGCATGCATGCCGTGTGGCATGTGCGGATGAGTTCCTGGAGCGTTTTCCGGACGGACTGGACACCATGCTTGTGCAGGGAGGAAATAACCTGTCCGGCGGGCAGAAACAGAGACTCTGTATCGCAAGAGCACTTCTTGCCAATGCGAAGATCCTGATCTTTGATGATTCTACCAGTGCAGTCGATACGGCGACGGAAAAGAAGATCCGCAAAGAGCTGGCAAAACTTGGCGATGTGACAAAGATCATCATTGCACAGAGAATTTCTTCTGTGATCCATACGGATCGGATCGTGATCCTGGATGACGGTAAGATCCATAATATCGGAACGCATGAACAGCTTCTTAAGGAGGATGCAATTTATCAGGAAATTTATGCTTCTCAGATGAAAGGAGGAAACAGCGATGGCATCGAAAACGAAGAATGTTAAACGGCCGGAAAATATGCAGCACACACTGCGGATTTTTGTTTCTTATCTTGGACGGCATAAATTTATGCTTCTGATCGTCAGTATTCTGGTAACGGTAAGTGCCCTTGCAAACCTTCTTGGAACTTACATGATACGTCCGGTTGTCAATAATCTTGCAAACGGGGATCTGCATTCACTTGCCATCGGAGTGCTTGTGGCAGCCGGCATTTTTGCCATCGGAGCACTGGCAGCCTGGGGCTATTCTCAGACGATGGTAAAAGCTGCCCAGCAGGTTGTTTTCGATATTCGAAGAGATTTGTTTGCACATATGCAGACACTGCCGCTTCGCTTTTTTGACCAGAAGCGACACGGCGATATCATGAGTCTGTTCACAAACGATATTGATACGATCGCAGATGCTCTCAATAACAGTTTTGCGATGGCAATCCAGAGTTTTATCCAGATGATCGGAACCCTTGTGATCCTATATATCCTGAACTGGAAACTGTCGCTGATCGTGACGGTCTGCTATGGCATCATGTTCTGGTATATGAAATTCAGCGGAGCAAAAAGTAAGGTTTTTTATGCGAAACAGTAGCAGAGTCTTGGTGAGCTGGACGGCTATATTGAAGAAATGGTCAGCGGTCAGAAAGTAGTCAAAGTCTTTAATCATGAACAGGCAAGTCTTCAGGAATTTCTGGAGAAAAATGAAAAACTGCGAAAAGAAGGAACCGGTGCACAGTCTTATGCAGCAACGATGGTTCCGGTAGTCGTAAGTATATCTTATATTAATTATGCAATCGTGGCAGTTCTCGGAGGAATTCTGGCGATGCGTGGGATGGCGGATGTCGGAAGTCTTGCAAGTTATCTGGTGTTTGTGCGTCAGGCGGCACTCCCGATCAATCAGTTTACACAGCAGAGCAATTTCCTGCTCTCCGCACTTGCCGGAGCAGAGCGGGTGTTTGATGTGATGAATCTGGAGCCGGAAGTGGACGAAGGGGATGTGACGCTTGTCAATGTCAGAAAAGAAAACGGCATCCTGAAAGAATGTCAGGAAAAGACCGGAAAATGGGCATGGCGTTCAAAAGAGGGAGAACTGACAATGCTTCGCGGTGATGTCCGTTTTGAAAATGTTGATTTTGGTTATACGAAAGAGCATATGATCCTGAAGAATATCAGCCTGTATGCAAAACCGGGACAGAAAATTGCTTTTGTCGGATCGACCGGAGCCGGAAAAACCACGATCACCAACCTGATCAACCGCTTTTATGATGTGCAGGGAGGAACGGTGGTTTACGATGGAATTGATGTGCGAAAGATAAAGAAAGATGCACTGCGACACTCTCTTGGCATCGTGCTTCAGGATACGCATCTGTTTACCGGAACCGTAGCGGATAACATCCGCTTTGGAAAACTGGATGCAACGCAGGAAGAGATCGAGAGAGCGGCACGCATTGCAAATGCACACTCTTTTATCAGACGACTGCCAGATGGTTACGATACCATGGTGACGGCAGATGGGGCAAATCTTTCCCAGGGACAGCGGCAGCTTCTGGCGATCGCAAGGGCAGCAGTAGCCGATCCGCCGGTTCTGATTCTTGATGAGGCGACATCCTCTGTTGATACACGAACCGAAGAACTGATCGAAAAAGGCATGGATCAGCTGATGGAAGGAAGGACCGTGTTTGTTATCGCACATCGATTAAGTACTGTGCGAAATGCCAATGCGATCATGGTACTGGAGCAGGGGAAGATTGTCGAGAGAGGGGATCATGCAGAACTGTTGGAACAGAAAGGGAAATATTATCAGCTTTATCATGGAATGTTTGAGCTGAGCTGAAAGTTATAGGTTTTTCTTTTTCAGTGCAGAAAATGAAAGGAAAATGTTATAGAGTGCCGGACGCAAAAAGACAGGGCACGTGACACGCATCGTTTCCTGTTCGATTTGTGCCGTCTATGATCCGCCGTTCGCTGGAACTCGCAGCTTCGCTGCTCAGACACCGCTCGGCGGCGGAAACTAGACACAAATCTCACGACGGAAACTTGCTACCGTCACTGTACCTCTGTCTTTTTTGCTGTCTGGCACAATCTACATTTCATATCTTTTCTTTTTTACTGTATTGAAAGAAGAAATAGCCTCCGGCGGATTGCAGAGGTGCACATTAAGAAAATCTCTACCGTAAATTTTATTTGCCGTTCTGAAAATATATCTGCTCTTCTTTTATCGGGGAATAGCGAATCAGTTCTTTTGCTTCCAGATTTTCTTTATGCATATCAACGGCACTGATCTGATGATTATCATACGTCGTGTAATAATAAATCCCTTTATCGGCATTGCAGCAGGAGGTGTAGATCGTGATTTCATATTTTCCTTCGGCAACTTCGCAGCAGCCTCTGCTCTGTTCCACGGAACCTAAAATATGGAAAAACTGGCTTACACTGGAAGCTTCGCTTTCATCAGAAATAGCGTGCATTTTGGTGAACGCCACGCGGATGAAACGCGACTGAGAGGAGAGGTCTCCCGGAAGTCCGAGTGCCCCCATGCCGCGGCTGTAAGTGTTCAGGTTTAATTTATCGGAAAAATGATTCTCCGGTGATTTGGCGGAAAGCTGCATATAATTGTTGAGCTGAAACAGCTGCATGTCAAACGGTGGATTGTTGGTCAGTACACCGACCGGGTTGTCATAAATTTTCATGCCATCTGCAACACATTCTACGGTGATGCTTTCGCTGCGGTCAGCGATCAGCCAGTGCAGGCTGGATGATGGAAACTGATCGCTGAACGGTGTGTCACATAAATTCATGCGGCCAAGAAAGCTCCTTACTTCTTTTACGGTGGCACACTGTCCTAAAATCCATGGAATAAATTCAAAAGATGCGATATTTTCTTCTGAATCAGAAAGCGGCTGGTAATGAGCATTTCCGACAAAATTCAGTCCTGCCATGCCAAGTCCTTTTTCGTTGATGGCATCGTAATAGAGCGGATAATTGTCGGCACAGCATGCCATGCCAATCAGTGCATAGTGATTTTCCAGTGTTTTTGTGTGGCGGAAAACGAAAGGATAGTTTCGTGGTGTAATGATGATCTCATCACCATAGGAAAATTCATAGTCTAAAGTACGTCCGAAATAAAAATCTTTTGTTTTATAAGTTGCTGCGGTACACATATTCAATTCCTCCAATATCATACATTTTGATGTGTGAAAAATTCAGAGCATCTCATTTTTTAAAACAAATTCGTTTTTGTGAAAATCTAAGATCCCTTCTTTTTTCATACGGGAAAGTTCTTTTGACAGGGCACTGCGATCCAGATTCAGGTAGTCTGCCATTTGCTGCCGGTCGAACGGAATCTGAAAACGATGGTTGCCGTGTTTCCGGGACTGTGCGGACAGATAGGTCAGCAGTCGGCTGCGAACTGTTTTTGAAGAAGTGCAGAAAATCCGTTCTGAGAGCATCAGATTTTTACGGCTGCACATTGCAAGAAGGCTGCGTTGTATTTTCGAATACCAGGAAGAAGTGCAGTTTTTTTCCTGTAAAACTTTCAGATTCAAAAAAAGAATTTCGCAGTTGCTGGCGGCAACGGCATCTACCATCATCGGTTCCCGGCACAGGGCATAGGTTTCTGCAAAAATATGTCCTTCATTCATATTTCCCAGAATGCTCTTATTTCCCCAGAAATCAATGTTTTCTACATTTACGCTTCCAGATAAAACAATGCCGATTTCAGAAACAGTGGAACCGGTAGAAAATATAATATCATTCTTTTTGTAAGAAGCCGTCCGCAGACAGCTGGAAGTCTTCATTTGTTCCAGTTCCTGATCGGAAAGGCTCTGAAACAGAGGCAGTTCTAAAAAGTTCATAAAGTCTCCTGTCAGGTAAAAACAACAGTATGCGGAAAAATAGTACTGTTGATAATTATCGGTATTTTGATTGTGATTCAGTGGTTATAACCACCGATTTTTCTCAGATGTTATGTTAGGATCAGGTCAAAGTCAGGCAGAGATTTTAGACCGGAAAAAATGGTTTGACAGAAAATCTGCTGGCTTTGTTCAGCATCATACTACACGGAAAACAGAAAAGCAAGGGGCACTGTGAAGGTATGGACAGTGATTGAAAAAAATTGCTGTCTGCCCGGCAGTGAAAAAAAGATTTCAGGTGTGATTATTAGGAGGAATATAATAAATGATAAGAAAAATTATTGAGATAAACGAAGAAAAATGCAATGGATGTGGTTTATGTGCGAAAGCCTGTCATGAAAATGCGATTGGTATGGTAAATGGAAAGGCAAAATTATTGCGGGATGATTATTGTGACGGACTGGGAGACTGTCTGCCGACCTGCCCAACCGGAGCGATCACGTTTGTTGAGCGGGAAGCAGCGGCATATGACGAAGCAGCTGTGGAAGCAAATAAGAGAAAAAAGAACAGGCAGTGGCCGATCCAGATTCAGCTTACGCCGGTCAATGCCCCTTATTTTGACGGGGCAGATCTTTTAATCGCAGCAGATTGTACTGCGTTTGCATACGCAAATTTTGCAAAAGAGATCCAGAAGGGAAAAATCACGCTGATCGGATGTCCGAAACTGGATCCGGTTGATTACAGTGAGAAACTTACGGCAATCCTGGAACAGAATGATGTGAAAAGTGTGACAATCATAAGGATGGAAGTGCCATGCTGCGGCGGAATTCAAAATGCAGCTGTGACAGCAATGAAAAAAAGTGGTAAGTTTATACCATGGCAGGTGCTTACAGTGTCGGTAGAGGGAGAAGTTTTATGAAAAGAGCAGTTTAAAATGCAGCTGGTCGTTGTGTTCTAGGCATCGTCTTCATCGTGAGATTTGCTGCCGATTACACCGGCAACCACAGCAACCACGCAGGAAACGATCACAGCCGCAAGGACGGCGATAGAGATAATAGCAATGATCATATAAATTCCACCTTTCTTTTCGGTTTGAGAATGGTAATGCCAGAGATAAAGTACCTGATCGTCTTTTGACCCTGTCATCAGTGGAATTATTATAGCACAAAATCAGAAAAAAAACAGTGAAAACTTTACAGGAAAGAAAGAGAAGTGCTATAATGAGCAAAAATGACAATGGGATAAAAAGTTTTATCCAGGAATGATGGGAGGATTTAAAAATGCAGTTAGAAGCATTAAGAAAAGACATGGTAGCAGCTATGAAGGCAAAAGATAAAGAACGCAAGGAAGCAATTTCTTCTCTGGTTTCTGCAGTAAAAAAAGCAGCGATCGATGCCGGATGCAGAGATGATATTCCGGAAAGCATGGTTGATCAGGTAATTCTGAAAGAGCTGAAAACAGCAAAAGAACAGATTGATACCTGTCCGGACTCCAGACAGGATCTTAAAGCAGAATATCAGTTCCGTTACGATGTGATCAAAGAATATGCACCGGCTCAGATGAGTGCAGAAGAGGTTAAAGCTTACATTCAGGAAAAATTTGCCGAGGTCGTTGCTACAAAAAATAAAGGCATGATCATGAAAAATGTAATGGCAGATATGAAAGGAAAAGCAGACGGAAAAGTCATCAACCAGGTGGTTGCAGAACTCTGCAAATAATCATTCATGGAAAAAAACAAAACAAAAAAAGCAGCAGTCTGTCCGGTGGCGAAAAAATGCGGCGGATGTGAATTTCAGGGAATGCCTTATGCAGAACAGCTGAAGCACAAAGAGAAACGTGTGCGGATCCTTCTGGATTCTTTTGGAAAAGTACATCCGATCATCGGAATGAAAGATCCGTATCATTACCGCAATAAAGTGCATGCTGTGTTTGACCGTGACCGCAGAGGCAATGCGATTTCCGGTGTTTACCAGAAAGGCACACACAAAGTTGTTCCGGTGGATTCCTGCATGATCGAGGATCAGAAAGCAGATGAGATCATCGTCACGATCCGAGGACTTCTGAAATCTTTTAAAATCAAAACGTACGATGAAGATACACAGTATGGGCTTTTGCGTCATGTGCTGATCCGGCGCGGATTTTCTACCGGAGAGATCATGGTCGTGCTCGTCACGGCATCGCCGGTATTTCCATCCAAGAACAATTTTGTCAAAGCACTGCGAAAAGTTCATCCGGAGATTACGACGGTCGTTCAGAATATCAACGACCGGGGAACCAGCATGGTACTTGGAACACGAGACGTCGTTCTCTATGGAAAAGGATTTATCGAAGATAAACTCTGTGGCTGCACGTTCCGCATTTCTGCACAGTCGTTCTATCAGGTCAATCCGGTACAGACGGAGATCCTCTATCAGAAAGCAATCGAAGCGGCGGGGCTGACCGGAAAAGAAACCGTGCTCGATGCGTACTGTGGGATCGGCACGATCGGTCTGATCGCAGCATCAAAAGCAAAACAGGTGACCGGCGTAGAACTTAATAAAGAAGCTGTCCGTGATGCCATTAAAAATGCAAAGCGAAATCAGACAAAAAATATCACTTTCTACTGCGAAGATGCCGGAGAATTTATGCTGAAAATGGCTGCAGAAGATCAGCAGCTGGATGTTGTTTTCATGGATCCGCCGCGCAGTGGCAGCAGTGAAGTATTTCTGGATTGCCTTGCAAAACTGGCACCGAAAAAGGTGGTTTATGTTTCCTGTAATCCGGAAACGCTGGCAAGAGATCTTCGCATTTTAAAGAAAAAAGGCTATCAGATGCAGGAGGCCTGGCCGGTTGATATGTTTCCGTTTTGTGATCATGTTGAGACGGTCTGTTTATTATCATGTAAATAAGCGGTTTTACAGGCTTTTATGAGTGGAGTTCAGTCTATTTGCCACCCATTTGCCACCGTAATTTTTAAAATCATCACTGAACAAAGAAAAGGGAGTGAACACGCTGAACAATCAGAGGATTCACTCCCACTATTTTTATTTATGACGTTTTTGCTTGTGTGATTTTTTCAAATAGATCAATATGAGGGACTTTAGGAATTTCTTTTTTATATCAGAGCATGAACGACTGGAACGAGAAAAAAACAGTTCACAGACAGTATTTTCTTTGAATTATGTCGATGGTATTTTAGATGGAAGGTATGATTTGGAAGATAATAAATCTGCAAGAATGTACCATTTTATTGTTAAGCTGCTGAAAGGATATTTACCACCAGACAAAGATGTACTTGACTATTTCCTTATGTTTTCAGATGTATCGAAAAGAAGATACAAAGGTGTTACATCGAATTTTATTGATGAAGGCATTTACTGGCAGTTAAATGAAATGCACATAACAGGCAAGCTGTCGAGGGTTATTAAAGATATTGATAAACTTAAGAAGAAGCTCCTTAAAGATACATATTGGAACGATGAAATGAGAAAAAATGATATCGCAACAGGATTTACAAGATATGTTGGGGCATTTGACTTCCAAGGTGGAAAACTGATAGCAATGGTTGAGAAAGAAGATAATGCGAGATGTATTGGTGATTTGCTTGTAGCCAACTTAGATAAAAAAAGAGGAATGGTAGCATTAAATATCGAAACTGGTGCATATGAAATTCAGTATATAAGAGAGCTGACTTCGGAGGAAGTGAATATGATATTCAGCGGATTTCATATTGTAGATGTTGCATATCGTATAAGTGTCGAAAAGTACTTTTAAGTAAAGTGCATGCAAGGAAAGAATTGAGGTGATATACTATGAGAACTTATAAAAAGAGAATTATTACAGATGTTGTGAGCGTTGGCATGCTGCTTTTGGCGGTTGGATTAATCTTGCTTATGCACAGATATATGGGAGATGTAAAGTCAATTTATCTTCCAGAGGCAAAAACAACGGGAATGCCATTTAATATTGGATTCAGGTGGTCAGTAATTCTCGGAATGATTGGCGTAATACTGATTCAAGTGGTTATGTATGTGTGGACTTATTGCAATAAAAATTGGAAACTTTTTACCTGGGCAACGGGAATATGGATATACTCAGCCATAGTGTTTGAGTATGTGTCATCGTCCAGTAAATTGGGTTTCTTCTTTATATTGAGAGATAATCTGCAATATAGCAATCCGGATATTATATATTCCGTTTGGGCGAAAGCTAATATGCTTGTATATGCAATATTGTTTGTTATAGGGCTTATATATTTATCAAAGTGGCTATTTGGTACAAATGAAAAATCGCCAACTACACCGAAGGTGCGAAAGTTTGTTTCTGTTATTTTTATTATTTTAGGGACATTAATTCTGGTCGTAGAAACATATAAAAATTCCTGGTATTTAATATCTTGCATTGTTGCAAGCATGGTATCTTGGAGATTATTGAGCAAACTAGAAAAAGTATGTGAACCATATATGGATGAAGAAATTTCAAGATAAATGGCTTCCGTCATTTTCCCAGAATGTTGACTGCTTTTTTTAACACATCAAGTGCATCTTGGGCATCACGTAATTCACGTCTGAGACGGGCAATTTCCTTCTGCTCATCAGATGCATAATTACCAGAACCACGAACAGGAATATCACCTGATTCCCGGAAGTCTTTCAGCCATTTTGTTAATGTGCTGTATCCGATGCCAAGATTTTCTGCACATCCACGTACTCCGAGATCTTTGTGATCCC